>QKFE01000027.1 GCA_003252225.1 Kiritimatiellales bacterium
CGGAGTCGTCGTGAAGGCGATCCATTTCGGGGGTTTTCAACCACGGGTTTCCGTGGCAGCTCATATCGCCGTAACCCTGATCGTCGGTGAGAATGATAATGACGTTTGGCTGATTCACGCTGGCCTCCTGTTTTTCAAAACGGTCGCTGAGTTTAAGGGTCTGAAATGAGAGGGCGGCGACGCCGGCCACGGCGGCGAGGGTTCCGATTCCTGCGCGCAGGCCGATGCGGTCGTTTTCAAAGCGGCAGGTCAGCGGCAGAATCACCAGCGGGGAGGTGGCGACGATCGCCTGTACAATTGCGCCGGGGGCAGTGGCCAATGCCCATTGATAACAGATAATGCCGAAAAGGGGGCCCGCTGCGGCGCAAAGCAGGGTGTTTTTAAGCTTCTGTTGAAAAGGGTCGGCGGCGGCGTCCGGCTCGGGGCGGGTTCGCCATGCGGTGTGATAGAGGCTGATCAGCCAGAAACCTCCGGCGATGAGGATTCCGCCGGTCAGCCGGATAAAGCCCGAAGCTACGCCGAGGAAAATATAGCCGGATGTTCCCGCGGCGGCGGGGTCAAAAAGTTCCGTTCCAATCAGCCCGAACGCTTTCCGGCTGAGTACAGCACCCATTCCCTGCCCGAACGCTGCCAGCAGACCGAAAAGAACTCCTTTAAAATAGCGCGGATTTTTTTCGGGCGGTTTGGTTCTTTCCGGGAAAAGGGCCAGTACGATTCCGCCTAAAATGATCCCGATTCCTGCCAGCTGGGAGAGGTTGATTCCGGTGCCGAGCCAGAGCCATTCCGTCAGTCCGGCAACGGGGACTGCAATGCAGTGGCAGAGCAGAATGGTCAGCCGCGATCCGATCCGCGGCAACGCGAAAAATATTCCGATATCGCCGATGCCGAACCCGACGACCCCGCTCAGGAAAAACCAGCCCAAGCTTTCTCGCCCAAAATGGATTCCGCCGATAAAAGCGAGCGCGCCCATCGAAATCACCGCAACCAGCAGACGCCAGAAATTCGCGGCGTTTTCGCCGAGCTGTGCGACGGAGCGGCGGGCCGGAATTAAACAGTAACTCCAGAGCAGGGTTGTGAGCAGGGCGGGGAACACGCGGATCAGGAGAAGCGGTAATGTTTACGGACGGCGCGGGTGATTTTCCAGCGGCAGGACATGCCCTGCGGGAAGAGGACGAGATCGCCGGCCCCGAACTGCACCGTTTTGCCGCCGTTGGGCGTTACGGTGACTTCGCCTTCGAGCAGATAGCAGGTCTCTTTGGCGTCATAATGCCACGGAAATTCGGAAACCTCTTTTTCCCAAACCGGCCAACTGAATACGCCGAGTTGTTTCAGTCTTTCTTCCGACGGATTGTGCTCAATGATGACATTCATACACGCGCTCCTTTTCAGATTGGGAAAGGACTACCCGCGAACGGAGAAAAATGGAAGCGCAAATTTTCTGACCGCATATAAGCTCTCTTGCCAGCGGAGCCGATCTGTACTAAAAATCCGGTCAAAGAGCAGAAACACACATCGCATGAAAAGGAGGAGAAACATGAAATTGTTATTAGCCAGTATCGTTATAAGCGGCACCGCATACGTCTTTGCTTCCGGCTCCCTGACCCCCACCAACACGCCGGCCCCGACGATGCGGACTCTGGACGAAATCTATGACGCCGCCGCCGCAAGCACAGACCCCAATCTCGTGCTGCCGCTGCCGACGCCGGCACTTGTTACAGGGGCGGATATGATCCACATGTCGCTGTCGGGCGAAACACAGGGCGATATTTACGGAAGCTGCACAAAACCGGGGAAAGTGGGTACAACGGTGGTATCGGCCTATTCCCACGAACTCATTTCACCGCGCGATGCCGCCACCGGCCTGCCGACCGGCAAGCGCCAGCATACCCCGGTGATTATCACCATGCGGATCGATAAATGCACACCGCAGATTTATTACGCGCTGGTGAACAATGAAAATCTGCCCGATGTCAGATTCCAATTCTGGCGCCGACTCACGTCAACAACGGAGGAGCAGTATTTTACCGTCGAACTCCTAAACGCCTCTGTCGCCGATATTAAAATAGGCCCCCGCGACCAAATGGAAGTCAGCTTCTGCTACCAGAAAATTATCTGGACCTGGATGGATGGCGGCATCTCGGCCGAAGACGATTGGGAAGCGCCGATCGCCGCGACGCCGGAAATTTAATCGAGCGGTTCCTGTGCGCCGGTTTCGTGGAGATAGTTGGCGATGCCGCTGTCGGAGAGGCTATTGAGGGCGAGCTGCTTCGCGGAATTGGGGTCAATATTTGCCATCGAAACGAGCACGGTGACTTTTGCCCGCTCTTTTTTTTCCGGGTTAAGTATTCCGGTTTCAATCAAGTTGAGCAGCTCGGAGTGGTTTTCCATTCCGCTTTTGGCGGTGTTGACGTAAGCCATAATCGCTTCATCTTTGGAGTCGCCTTGCGCTAAATCGGTAACCCACTGTTTTGCGGCGGCGGGGTCGGCATCGATCCACTGGCTCAAAACCGGTTCGATGAAATAGGCCTGTTCTTCGATGGAGCGTTCGCTGACGAGCCAGTTGGCGGCGTCGTTCGGGTTCTGTTGCGCCCAGGGGGTGACGACGGCTTCGATGGCGGAATCGTGATTGCTGTTCGGGATATAATTAATCAGCTGGGCGGCGGCCTGCGGATCGTGGTCCGCAATCCCGTTAATAATGGCGGGCAGCACATGTTCGCGGTCCATTGAACTGAGCGTATTCGCCCAGTTGATCGCGCCTTCGACATCGTTTTGCGCCCACGCTTTCGCGATACCGCGCAGGCCGTAGTCGCGCTCGCCGCCGGGCAGTTCTGCGAGCATCCCGATGGCGTCTTCGGGCGCATTTGCGGCGATCTGGAAATAGACTTCGTTCAGTGCATAATTTTTGTCGGCAATATCGTTGAGTTGTTTGGCCCACTGATAGGCCGCTTCGGTTGAGCCGTTTTCAACCAGCCCGCGAACAATCACCGCTGAGCCGCTGACCTGTTTCCACGGCTCCATATAGTTGCGGGTGAACAGCGCCTTTTCATTGGTTTTATAAAATGCGGCCGCCGCTTCGGGATCATTTGCGGCCCATTCGGCGAGAATCATCGACACCATTTCATTTTTCAGGTGCTTCAGCCGTTTCGCGGCAGTCAGCGCGGCGGCGGGATCCTGTTTTGCCCAGACGGAAAAAAGGGCCGGTGTTAACAGCGCCTGTTCTTCCAACGGGAGCTGATTGAGTTGGCGGGATTTTTCCAAAAGCGCATCCGAATCCATACCGTTGAATTCATCGATAAAGCCGGCGATTTCACTATTAGAAATGGCGGGTGTTTCCGGCGCTGAAAGGGGAACAACCGGTGTTTCGGGTTTTGAAATTCGGACTTCCGGCAACGAAACGGGTTCAATTATGGCGGCTGCTTTTGGCGATTGTTTCGTTGCGCTGCCGAGCAAAAAGCCGAGCGCGAAGATTCCGATCCCCGAAAAAATGACTGCGATTGAATTGGGTTTCATATTTTTTCTTTCGTTGCCTGCTCCAAGTGCATAAACCTTGTTGGGGAATGGAACCACGGATAAACACCGATGGACACGGATAGCCAAGGGAATACGGTAATTTCTCCGCTCACTTGTTTTTCTATATTGCCGGAAAAACCGTGTTTATCTGTGTCCATCCGTGGTTCATTCAAAGGTTACTGCCGCCTATTGATAGGGCCGATCCTTTTTCCACGCGGGGCGGCCACAGGACCGGGTCAAAATGAGCGGGTTCAAAAAGGCGCCGCTACATTTACGGCATAGCTTACAGGCTGTTGAATTTCCAGGTGGGGTGGCCGTACCCTTGGGTGATAGTCAGCGGATTGGCATATGCGCCCGTTTTGCTGAGGCTCCATGTTGAGCGGCTTGACGCGATGCCAAAGTCGCCGATCACCGCAATGGACGGGCCGACATAGCCGGAGATGTTGTTGGCTTTGTCGATTTTCGGGAACTCGGATTCGGGGTAATAGTCCAAATGCGCCCAGCGGGTGGGAACACCGCCCGATTTATAAACGCCGTTAATATTGCCCAATGAGAGTTTTCCGAAACTGCCGGTGGTCAGGTTGTATTGAGCAATTTCGGCTGCGGTGTATTTCCACGTTCCGCCCTTTTCGTGCAGAATGGCAAATTCACTGCCGACGGCATTGACGCCGTTAATGAACACATCGCCGCATTTCCGGGTGTGCGGCTGCATCATCACGGCGGCCTGTCCGTATTCGGTGGTGATGTTGGTGGCTTTCACACCGTAAACTCCGCCGCGGTTGGCCAGATTCATCTCTTTCCACCCGGTTTCAAAACGCGCCGGAACACCGCCTTTTCCCTTCAGGTTATAAAAATTCATACTGGTTCCGGCCTGCGACTGCATCACGCCGTAACCATAGTGTTCTTTTTCCTGTGTAATATTGCCGACGGTGATATCGAGCGGTGTTCCGTCGGTGGTGCGGTTCCATCCGATGGAAATGCTTTGATGCACGGTGTAATAGGGGTCATTTATGTCGATATTCTGAACAAACCCGTTCCGGACATGCGACATCCCGATGACGCTCGCTTTCGAATAATTGGGCAGATCCGCCGTCCAGCGCCCGCCGACCCCTCGGACGCTGGTGTTGGCGATATTGTTGTTCATTCCGAAAATACCCGTTCCGTCTTTGTGCAGCGTGATTTTTGTGCCGCTCTGAATTTCAATATGCACGTTGGATTTCAGCTGAACATCGGCCGCCCGATAATCCCCCTTCGGGATATAAACCTTTCCGCCGCCGGCGTTAGCCACGTCCGTGATGGCTTTATTAAAAACCGCCGTGTCGTCCCAGCTGCCGGCCGAATACCCGCTGTCGCCGATCCGAATGATTTTTTTCGGGGATTTATAACTGGCCGGTTCCGAATAATAAGCCTGCACACTCAGGCAGCAGACCGTGAAAGAAGCGGCCAAAACCGCTGTAGTCGTTTTTTTCATTTCATCACTCCTTTTCTATTTATGGCGTCAGCCTGAATCACCGGAAAACGCCGACAGAAAAACATGCGGAATGTTTTCCGGGGATATCGGTACGGCTCTGCGCCCCATTGAATCTCCTTTTGTACCGATTGTCGGCAGTGATAATCTTTTCCGGCAAATAAAGGATATACGCGATGCGGCAAAAAATATGTCATATAATGCAGCCGCAATTCCGCATCCCCAAAAAGGGCGGCGAAAAAAGGCGGTGAAAAATTTGAACGTCCGGAATCAGGCCTGTCTAACCCAGTACAAATATAATTCCCTGAAGGTGTGTTTCGCACACCGAGACAGCGCGCGGTTTACTTCCCCTTTTCCGCGCGCTGTTTTTTTTGGGGCGATTACAGTTTCGGGTCGGTTTTAAGCATGGCGTCGAATTCGCGGGTGAAAATGTGTCGGGCGCGTTCGGGGCCGGGAATGAGTTCGGGGAGGATATCGAGTTTTTTGTCGTCCGATCCGGGGGCAAAATTGCTGATGTTGTATTCGTTGTCGGCCTTCCAGTTGACTTCAACGCGGCGGTCGCCGAGCACAATATTGCCGAGTTTGTTGCGGAACCAGTCGGCCAGTTCGACATATTCGGGGGTATCGGCCAGATTGCACCGTTCGTCGGGATCAACCCGCAGATCGTAAATAACCAGCTGTACTTTTTCGCGCGGCGCTTCCAGCCCCCATTTCACGTTTTCGTTGCATTTGTAATCGGGCGGATAATTGTAAAAGGGGCGGGTTTTCATGCCGAAGAGGAAATCGCGCGTGCGCATGCAGGCCCACGGGCCGGTGACGTGGTTGACTTCGGTGATGGAGTAGGGGCGCTCTTTGGCCGCAGATATCGTTTCGGGAAGGGCAACGCCGTCAAGGTGGGGGTATTGCGCTTTGGGATTTTGAAGGCCGGCGGCTTCGTAAAAGGTGGGGGCGAAGTCGACGTATTCCACGAGTTTGTCGCAGACGCTTCCGGGCGGGAAGGCCGATTTGTCGGAAGAGGCGGCAATAACACCGCCGTGGGTCGTGCGGGCCCACGGAGCGAATTTGGCGTGGATGCCCTGTTCGCCGAGATGCCAGCCGTGATCGCCGACGACGTAGAGGATCAGCCAGTCGCGGCCCTGTTTTTCGGAATACGCCTTAAATTTTTCGATGGATTCGCCGATGAGCTGGTCGCCCATCGCACAGAAGGCGTAATAGTCGCGGATGGCCTGTTGCTGGTCTTTGGGCGTCATGTCGACAAAGTTCATTTTGATGTAAATGTTGCGCAGCCATTCGGGCATTCGTGAGACTTCGGATTTGTCGAAGGCGGGGAGGTTGTATTTTTTATCGGCGAACATTTTACGGTATTCGGCGGAGGGCAGCACGGGGGTGTGCGGGAAGTGGAAGCCGAGGTGGGTGAAGAGCGGTTTTTCGGGATCGGGGCCGGTCATTTTTTTGCCCCATGCGGTTTCGTAGGTTTTTCCGGCGTTTTCCAGATAGGTGCTGAAGGCGGCGGCGATTTCACCGTCGAGTGTCTTTTCGGTGGGCATTGGACTTTGTCCGCCGCAGATCAGGTTGCTTAATTCGCGGGTGTAGGCGTGGAGGATTTGCAGTTCGCCGTACACTTTATCGGTCTCTTTCTGTTCTTCCGGGGAGAGTCCGCCTTCTTTAATCAGGGTGGCGTTTTGAGTGGAGCCGTCGGCATAGCGGTAGTTTTCCTGGTGGAGGATGATGCCTTCGGGGCTCCAGTCGTCGGGTTTGCGTTTCGTCTGGCTGGTGAAATCGGTGAGTCCGTGTTTGGCCAGTTCTCCGTCGTCGACATCGTCATTATAGTGATCACCGGCAATCAGGAAACCGCTTTTTCCGAAGCTGGCTGCAGTATAGCCGAGTTTGCGCATCACCTGCGGAACGGTGATTAAACTGATATCGGCGCGTTGGTGCGACTGCTCAAAAGCGTAGCGGCCGGAGTGGTGCGGATACGCGCCGGTGTGCATCGAGGCGCGGGTGGGGCCGCAGACGGGGGCATTACAGTAAGCGCTGGTGAAAATAACGCCCTCTTCGGCGAGTTTATCGATGTGGGGCGAGGAGACGAATCCGAGCCGGCTTTCCGTTGTGCCGAGAGTGGCTTGATTGTAGCAGGCGAGCGAATCGGTTCGCTGGTCGTCGGTGATGATCCATAAAATATTGGGCTGTTTGGCCGGAACAGCCTGAAGGGATATGGCGGCGGCCAGCGCGGCTACGGTTCCGATAAAGTGTCTGCGGTTCATCTGTTTCTCTCCATTCTTAAAAGCCGGATGCTCTTCAAAAAACCGGCATCCGGCTAGATAGCCAAAAGTATGGCATCGGCAGGAATATAACGGAGGATCGACGGGACGGATCGTTTTCGGCGGCATCCGGAGAATTAAACTGTTGACGTGGGGCTGAATATTCCCAAAATTCCCTGCTTTTATCTGCCAAAAGGACTGGCTTGAAATGAACCTTAAAAAAGCGTTAACACCTGAAACAGTTTGGGTTGACCTCAAGGCCGACACCAAGCAGGGCATCATCGAAGAGATGATCGACCGGCTCGTTGCGGCCGGCCGGATCAGTGATCGCGAGGCGGTTTTCAATGCGGTGATGGAACGTGAAGCGAAAATGTCGACCGGAATGCAGAACGGCGTCGCCATTCCGCACGGGAAAACCGATACCATCAAGGAACTGGTTCCTGCCGTTGGAATCAATAAGCATGGCGTCGATTTCGATTCAATGGATGGCGAACCTTCAACCATTTTCATTATGACCCTGTCGCCGACCAAACGCACAGGCCCGCATATCCAGTTTCTGGCCGAAGTAAGCCGACTCATCAGCCAGGCCGCCGAACGCGAAAAACTGCTGGCCGCCAGAACGCATGGCGAAATCTACGAAATTCTGACCGGGAAATAGATCACATGCAGGAAGCACACGCCGCCACGAACGCTGTCATTCACCATGCCGGCGAAGTCGCCGTTCATGCCGCCGAAGCCTCCGGGTACAGCATCACGCAGATGATGATGCACCTCGTTCTACAGCTGGCGGTCATCATTATCTGCGCAAAAATCGGCGGGTACCTCGTCCAGCGCTTTCTGAAAATGCCCTCCGTTCTAGGCGAACTGGTTTCCGGCATGGTCATCGGTCCGTATGCTCTCGGCGGGAAAATCCTGCTGCCGCACGTGGGCGCGCTGTTTTCCGAAAGCTACGGATTCGCCGCATCCGCCGAGCTTTACGGCATTGCCACCCTCGCTTCCATCATTCTGCTTTTCCTCGCCGGGCTTGAAACCGACCTCGCCGCCTTCCTGCGCTATTCCGTCGTCGGCTCTTTTGTCGGTATGGGCGGACTGCTTACCGCATTTGTCATCGGCGATTTGTGCGCCGTTCTGTGGCCCGGCAACGGCATCGACCATTTTATGGATCCCGCCGCCCTTTTCCTCGGGGTGATTTCCGTGGCGACCTCGGTGGGAATTACCGCCCGAATTCTGGCCGAAAAGAAAAAGATGGCTTCGCCCGAAGGCGTCACCATTCTTGCCGGCGCCGTTTTCGACGATGTTTTCGGCATTATCACCCTCGCCATCGTCATGGGCCTGGCCAAAGTCAGCATGGGCGACGGAGTCGCCTGGGGCCCCATCTGTATCATTGCGCTCAAAGCCATCGGCTTCTTTGTGGTCGTCACGGCACTCGGGCTCATTTTCTCCCGCAAAATCACCGCGCTCATCAAACGCTTTAAATCGAAAGAGATGATTGTCGCCGTCTGTTTCGGACTGGCGCTCTTATTGGCGGCAATGGCTGAAATGGCCGGGCTGGCCATGATCATCGGCGCCTACATCATGGGCCTCGCGCTTTCCCGCACCGACCTCACCCACGAAATCGAACACCATTTGCAGGGGGTTTATAACATTCTCGTGCCGATCTTCTTCTGCGTCATGGGCATGATGGTCGATTTCACCGCTATGAAACCGGTGCTTATTTTCGGATCGGTTTACTCCCTGCTCGCCGTTTTTGCAAAAGTACTCGGCTGCGGTCTGCCCGCCTGGCTCATGAAATTCAATATGCGCGGTTCGCTCCGGATCGGACTGGGCATGCTGCCGCGCGGCGAAGTCGCGCTGATTGTCGCCGGCATCGGAATGGCCAGCGGAATTATCGATCAGGGGATCTTCGGCGTGTCGATCATGATGACCGTGGTCACCACCGTGCTCGCACCGCCGCTGCTGGTAAAATCATTTGAAGGCGGATCCGGCCTGCGAACCGAAATGGACGGAGGCGAGGACGACATCGAAACCATAGAGCTGGAATTCCCTTCTGCCGACATCACCGACTTCCTGCTCAACCGCTTTGTACGCGCGCTTCAGCACGAAGAATTTTTCGTGCACCACCTGCATACCGATAAACCGACCTACCGCGTTTTGAAAGACGACATCGCCTTCACGCTGGCCGGAGAGGGCGGGAAGCTGGTCATCAACGTTCCGTACGCCAACCGGCACGTCGCCAAAATGATCCTGCTCGAAGAACTGCTCTCTCTCTCCGACCTGCTCGAATCCACCAAACAGATGAAATCCGTCGACGAAATGGGCACCGATTTAATGAACGGCCTGTTTTCCTGAAATATCCGGGGGTACTTCCGGTTAATCATCAAACTTCTTTTTGCGCCGGGTTTTCTGGATCACATAACCGGCATACATTCCGCCGAAGCTCCAGAGGATAAACCCGAGGGCGAGGGCTTTGGCGTCGTATTGATGCGAATGAATCGCGGGCGCGAGTTCCGCAAAAAAGAAGAGAACCAGCCCGATCGGCCAGCCCGTTTTCCAGGCATCCAGTAACAGGGTCATATTCATGCGGGAAGATTTAACGCCTCCGTCCGCCCGATGCAATGTTTATAAAATCCGTGTCCATTCGTGCCCGTCTGTGGTTCACTTCCGCGTATGAAAGTTTACAACGAATGTATCCCCTGTTTTGCGCGGCAGGGCGTTGACGCCGCAAAGGCCTATGCGCCGGATGACCCCGTTTTACAGCAGGAAATTCTGCGCACGGTTTTACACATCGCGGCGGCCGGTGATTATGAAAAAAGCCCCCCCGAAATTGCCGCCGAATATTTCCGCGCCATCGTTAAATTGACCGGAGTTTCCGATCCGTATGCGCAAGCCAAACGCAAATCGAACGAAGAGGTGATGCAGCTGCTACCGAAACTGCGGGGGGAAATTACCGGTTCCAATCGCCCGCTCGAAACCGCGGTACGAATGGCCATCGCCGGAAATATCATCGATTTCGGAACGCCGCACGGACAGAGGGATAACCGGCTGCTTGACGTAATTGAACATGCGGCGAAGTCAGAAATCTGCATGGATTCTTTTGCTGCTTTTGAAAAGCGGGTGAATGCAGCCGAACGGATTCTTTATCTCGGAGACAACTGCGGTGAAGCGGTGCTCGACCGGCTTTTGATTGAACTGCTGCCGACGGATCGGGTGGTATTTGCCGTACGCGGAAAACCGATTTTAAATGACATCACGCCGGTCGAAGTTCCGCAGGTGGGGATCGATCAAATCTGCCGGGTAATTGATAACGGGCACGATGCGCCGGGCACGATTCTGCATGAATGTTCGCCGGAATTCCGCGCGGTTTTTGACCGGGCCGATATGATTATTTCAAAAGGACAGGGCAATTTTGAAACGCTGCAAAACTGTCCCCGTGATATTTTCTTTTTGATGAAAGTGAAGTGCGAAGTCGTCGCCCGGGAAACCGGCCTGCCTTTGGGCAGTATTTTTTTTCAGCGCGGAAACGCGGGGTAGGGCGGGTTCGATGAACCAGCTGTAGCGCGTTCGACGAACGCTCCCTACCGTTTAAGCCCCGCAATCAATTTGCCGGAACCCGCGCCGCAGGAGATCACCGAGCGCATCGCGTCTTCAACCGATACTGCGACGGGATGCACGTATTCTTTTTTGACGTGATAAATGAAGCCCGAAGTGGGATTCGGGCCGGTGGGCACAAATACGGTCACCATTCCGTTTTCGTGGCGGTCGGTGATAAAGGCGGTGGCAAGGGTTCCGTTTTCAAAAATCTGTACCAGCGCGACCGATGAAAACGGCGACTCTTTTTTGCCGAGAAACTGGTTCACGGTTTCTTTGACCATTTTATAGCCGGGCGCTTTGCTGAGTACACTGCCTTCAAGGCCGTGGTAAATGATCTGCCCCAGCCGCGTCCGGACAAAAAGGCCGACCATGAAACAGCCCGCAATAATAACGGAAATTACAATCGCGGTGGCGATCATTTGATCATATCGATCCGGCAGGGTGATATTGTTCACCACCAGATCCGTCAGCGGCTTGATCCCGCTGCCCACCATTCCGAACAGCCAGCGGAAGGCAAAAATCAGAATGATGCTCGGAAGAATGACGATCACTCCGCCGATCACGGTGGTTTTGAAAAAGGCTTTCGTTTTTGCAAGCATGTGCAGATGATGGGTGAAACGCGGGATTTGATCGAGAAAATAGGCGGGGGAAACTCCATGCGCGATTGGAGGGCGAGGCTTCGTCCGAGCCAATAAAAACAGAAAGGCTCCGACAAAGCGTCGCCCTCCACTCCATTACCTGTCGTCTTGATTCCCGGGAATATATTCGTTTAATTCCGGACATGAAAATTCTACTGAATGAACAGCCGATTGAAGCGGCTGGCGGAACGACTCTTTTTCAGCTGCGCGATATGCGGAAACCGGCCGCCGATGTGTTGATTTATAACGGTGCGGCGGTTACGGAAGATGTGGTTTTGAAAGAGGGCGATTCGGTCAGCCTGATTCAGCGCGGCGCAGTTCCGTCCGCGGATGAACTCGAAGCGCTGATGGTTTCGCGGCATACGCCGGGGGTGCACGGAAAGATTAAAACGGCAGTCATCGGGATTGCGGGTTTGGGCGGACTGGGTTCCGCTGTTGCCGTTGCGCTGGCGCGTATCGGGGTGGGTAAACTGATTCTGGCGGATTTCGATGTCGTTGAACCGAGCAACCTGAACCGGCAGCAGTATTTTATCGACCAGCTCGGTCTTTCGAAAGCGGACGCAGTGTCGGCGAATTTGAAACGGATCAACCCCTATGTTGAAGTTGTCGCCCATTGCATCAAAGTGACGCCGGAAAACATCGGGGATCTTTTCGGTGAAGTGGATGTGATGGTGGAGGCCTTCGATCGCGCCGATCAAAAAGCAATGCTGCTGCAGCACTTTAAAGGCGCGCCGGTGGTTGCCGCTTCCGGACTGGCGGGGTACGGCCCCGGCGAAACGATCGGGGTGCGTAAAATGGGCAAACAGGTTTATATTGTCGGCGACCTCGAAACCGGCGCTGCACCGGGGTGCGGGCTGATGGCGCCGCGCGTCGGAATTGCCGCCCACATGCAGGCGAATGTGGTGCTGCGCCTTTTACTGGGAGAGCAGGAATGAACCTGTTTGACGAGATTCCGGAAAAACTGCCGGATGAACGGGGCACTGTTTTGGCTGAAAATAAAACCGTTCGGATTGAGCGGATTGTTTCCGACGGCCATCAATCGCCGGAAAATTTCTGGTACGACCAACCCCAAAATGAATGGGTGCTGCTGGTTTCCGGCTCGGCGGAACTGGAATTTGAAAACGGCGTTGTCCCGCTGAAAACAGGGGATCATTTGCTGATTCCGGCGCATCGAAAACACCGGGTGAAATCAACATCGGTAAAAGAGAAAACAATATGGCTGGCGGTATTCTATGATTAAAGCGCGATTTCAGATTAACGGATTCGAACTGCTGGCGTTTCAGGTGCTGCCGCACTCCTATCAAACGTTCAACTACCTGCTCTGTCGCAACGGGCAGGCGGCGCTGATCGATGCGGGGGAAGCGATGCCGGTTTTGAAACTGCTGGATGAGGAAAACCTTCAACTGGTCAATATTCTGATCACGCACACGCACGGCGATCATACCGGCGGTTGCCGCGCTTTGCAGGATCGGCTGGGGATTCAGTCAACGAGTCCCGGCGTCGCGGCCGGAGAGTTTAATGTTTTGGGCGCGGTTTGCCGTTCGATTTCAACACCGGGTCATTTAGCCGTCTGCAAAAGCTACTATTTCCCCGAACCGGGAATTGTTTTTACCGGCGACACGATTATTAACGGCGGATGCGGGCGGATGATGGGCGGCAGCGGCGAAGCATATTTCAACAGCCTGCAAAAACTGAAGGCGCTGCCCGAAACCACCCGTATTTTCGGCGGCCACGATTACCTGCCGGAAAACATGCGTTTCGCCCAATCTGCTGAGCCGAACAACCCCGACATTCAAAACCGAATCACCCTGTATCGAACCGACCCCGCCGCCGCCCTTTTCATGACGCTGGCCGACGAAATGAAAACCAACCCCTTTTTACGGGTCGAATCTGCGGAGGCGTTCATCCGGCTCCGCCGGGAAAAAGACGTTTTCTGAACCAAAAAAGTTCATGTCACGAGTTTGACGGACACTCTTCGCGACGCTTCGAGTGCACTACAAAGGCGCTCCTTCGTAGTTCCGCCGTAAAGCATTGGAGGCGGAATGGGTCATAAAAAAAGCGCGCCGTTTGGCGCGCTTTTTGGGGCGAAGAAACAGGGCTTATTTCTTCAGATCTTTGGC
>QKFE01000303.1 GCA_003252225.1 Kiritimatiellales bacterium
CGTTCGCTGAATGTGCCCTACGCCATCACCGACGCCACCACCGTCACCGAAGCCGGATACGTTGGCGAAGACGTTGAAAACATCCTGCTTCAACTGCTGCAGGCCGCCGATTTCGATGTGGAGCGTGCACAGCGGGGAATCGTTTACATCGACGAAATCGATAAAATCGGACGTCGCACCGATAACGTTTCGCTCACCCGCGATGTATCCGGCGAAGGCGTACAGCAGGCACTGCTCAAAATTATCGAAGGCACCGTCTCCCGCGTTCCGCCCAAAGGCGGCCGCAAACACCCGCAGCAGGAATACGTCGAAATCGACACCTCCAACATTCTGTTCATCTGCGGCGGCGCATTCGTCGGTATCGAAGACATTATCAAACGCCGCGTTGACAAAAAAACCATCGGTTTCGGCACTCCGACAAAATCAGAAGAAGAACTCTCCCCTAATTTTGTCACCATGAATGTTGAATCCGAAGACCTGCTTAAATTCGGGCTCATCCCCGAATTTATCGGCCGCCTGCCCGTCGTCACCATGCTCGAAGAGCTGACCGAAGAGGAACTGATCAACATTCTGACTGAACCGAAAAACGCCATTATCAAACAGTACAAAAAACTGCTCGCAATGGACGGCGTTGAACTCGAATTCGAAAAGGATGCCTTGGCCGCACTCGCCCGTATGGCCATTAAACGCAAAACCGGCGCCCGCGGCCTCCGCGCAATCATCGAACACCTCATGCTCGACGTCATGTACGAAATTCCGATGCGCGACGATGTCACCCACAGCATCATCACCCGCGATATGGTCGAACACGGACTCCATCCGCTCGAAGGCCTCAAAGTGATCGGAAAGCAGAAATCGGCATAACCGGCCACTGCGCACCGCGGTGTTTTACTGCGGACACAAGGCGGTATCCTTGCGGTTGACCTTGGATTGAGCAGACGATATTCTCTTTATGTTCTTAGGATCGTGTAAATAAGGAGAATAGCATGAAGAAAAGCCGATTACTGTTTACCCTCGCGCTCGTATCCGTTGTTGCGCTGACCGGGTGCAGAAACAACAAAGTTGAACGTGTTGAAACCGACGAAACGATCGACCTTTCCGGTTATTGGAACGACATCGACTCGCAGCTGGTTTCAAAGGAAATGATTGCAAACATCGCCGCACACCCGTGGATTGAAGAATACAGGGAAAAGAGCGGAAAGAAACCGGTCGTCATTGTCGGCACCATCCGCAACCTCAGCGATGAGCACATTGAAACCGAAACGTTCACCAAAGACCTCGAACGCGAACTGGTTAACAGCGGACGCGTCACATTCGTTGCAAGCAAACTGGATCGCCTCCAATTGCGCGAAGAACGCGAAGCACAGCAATCTCAGGCCCGTGAAGAAACCCGTAAAAAACTGATGGCTGAAACCGGCGCGGATTACATGCTGCAGGGCGGTATTCGAACAATCATCGATCAGGAAGGAAACCGGGCGGTTAAGTTTTATCAGGTCGATCTCGAAATGGTTCATCTGGAAACCAACGAAAAGGTCTGGATGGGCGGCAAGAAAATCAAGAAGGACGTCACAAAACGCAACGTGAAATGGTAACCGGTTTTCAGAGTGCGGCAGTTTTCTGCCGCACTCTTTCTGTATGAACTTCTGCCCGACAAAACCACTGCTGCTCAATGTGGTCTGCGCCCTGACCCTGTTATCAGGCTGTAGCAGCGTACGGACGAACAAAAGGCACTATGCCGGAACCCGCGAAATGCTGGCCGCCGGCGACTATTCGACCGCCATTTCAAAAACAGAAAAGGCCAAGGAAAAGTCCTACTCCCAGAAAGACCGCGTTGTTTATTACCTCGATATGGGGATGCTCTGCCACTGGAACAGGGAGTATGGAAAAAGCAACGGATTCCTTGAACAGGCCGAACGGGCCATCGAGGAAAACTTCACCAAAAGCGTTACCCGCGCAACAGGCTCGCTGGTTTTGAACGACAATACGCTCGCCTATGCCGGCGAAGATTATGAGGATATTTATCTCAACGCGTTCAAGGCGCTGAATTACCTCGCGCTCGGACAGAATGACGACGCGTTTGTTGAAGTGCGCCGAATCAACAACAAGCTCGTTCTGCTGGGCAGCAAATACGATAAATACGCGAAGGAGCTGAACAAAGACGAAGACGCGCACGAAACCTTTAAGCCGGGAAAAAACCGTTTTATTGAATCTGCGCTCGGCCGCTACCTCAGCGCCCTGCTTTACCGCAACGACTTTAAATGGGACGATGTGCGGATCGACCTCGACAAAATCAACAAAGGCTGGTGGCTTCAGCCGGATATCTGCAATTTTCCGAAGCCCGATTTCGCGCGCGAAACAGAGGATATTTCTCCGCGCAAAGGGCGGCTGAATGTTTTCGCGTTTTACGGACTGGCCCCTGAAAAAACAGCCGACACATTTTATATCCACTCCGAAGAAAACCTGATCATCCTTGCCGGTACGGCTGAAAACTATCTGGGCCAACAGGAGCTTTCCGGCTTCACAGTGCTTCCGTGGTTCGGCGTCAATCCCGGCTACCACTTTAAATTCCAGTTGCCCCGAATGAAGAAACAGCCGACCCGGGTCGATCGGGTTGAAGTCACTGTTTCCGACGGGACAAAAGAAAACCTCCAGCGGCTCGAAAGCATTGAAAACGCGGCGATCCAAACCTTCCGGATCAAAAAGCCGCTCATTTATCTGAAAACCGTAACGCGCGCCGTGACAAAAGGAATTGCAACCGAACAGGCAACTTCGGAATTAACCGAAAACGTGGAAAGCGGCATTGCTTTTTTCACCCGCGTTGCGGCCGGTCTGCTGGTGGATCAGACTGAAAATGCCGACCTTCGGACTTCCCGCTTTTTTCCGGGCGAATCCGCCGTTAGAGAGCTGCATCTGGAAACCGGGACGTATGAAGTAAACATTAATTATTACGGCGCGGACGGCAGTCTGCTCCACTCGGATTCCCGGTCAAATGTGGTGATTGAGGCAAATGCCCTCAATATCCTTGAATCAGCCTATCTCAACTGAAAACGGCGCTTCGCCTAAACCCGCGGATAGATGCCGCCGGGAATGCGCTGGGCGGTTTTGACGATTTTCGGAACCAGCCCGATCGCGGCAAGCATCAGTAAAATCAGGACGGCAAACAGCAGCAGCAGGGAATCGTAAGCTGAAAAAGCCCGCCCCGCAGCTTCCCACTTTTCGGAAAATATATTCCAGCTCAGTGAGCGCGAAACAAACACCTGCGAAAGCGCGACCGCCAGACTGATCAGCGACATACTGACTGCGGTGGAGAGGGATTTGTTGGCCGCCGGAATCAGCGCCATCACTTCCGATGTAACCGCAATTCCGGCGACGGAGGCAATAAAGCTGAAAACGAGCGAACAGATACCGGCATGTAAAAACAGCCCCCACGGCATCCAGTGACGGGCCAGCATAAACAGCAGGATCAGTCCGTATAAAATATGGCAAAGCAAAAAGACCTTCCGTGTTCCAAATCGATCGACCGCGTGTCCGCCCAGCCAGTTTCCCGCCACACTGCCGACCAGAAAAAAGTTCCCGAGAAGCACAATCTGCGCGGGTGAAAAACGGAACACGTCTTTTTGCAT
>QKFE01000067.1 GCA_003252225.1 Kiritimatiellales bacterium
CTAGTTACCGGAAGTTGGAAAATGAGAGTCAGTTCATGGAAAGTCCTTATCAAGAAGGTATGATTACAAAAGAAAAGGTCATTGAAGTTGCTCAAAAACGAATCAGGAACACGTGTAATCCCAATAAACTCCCAACCATTGTGCTAATGGACGGTTTTTACATCGTAGCGTATGAAAGGAATGCGAATCCTTTCCGGACAGGGGATGCAGGAATTGACTGCTATATTGGGATTGATGCATGGACAGGCGAACTACTTGTTCTTCACAGCGCGGGAGGAGGAATTAAGGTGCTGAATGTCAGCAGAGAGACTGGTGTCGGAAAAGTCGGGGATTCGACGGAAGCAGATGCGTACTATGAGCGCACCTTCGAGGCTCTGAAAAAGCTCGAACTAGACATCATCTACGGGCGCCCATGGAATCCTGAGCCCGATTCTGAAATGATCTCTCGGGAGAAAGCGATTCAACTTGCGGAGCAGCAAGTCGCAAACCGGGATTACGATACGTCTCGGGAACCTCTTCCTGTTTTGGTGGATGACTTATACATCGTTACTTTTTGGCGCCCCAATCCAGAGGAACTTCCAAACGGAGCCCCCGCTTTTGACACCAGAGTAGGAATCGATGCTTACACAGGGGAATACATTGCCATGGAAATTACGCCCGAAAACCGGTGAGTTTGTTTGGTCGTAACAACAATAGGGTTATGGGATTTATTTGACTGGTATTTGACTGGTATTTGACTCATCCCGGGCAGGAAAACGAAACTCACTGAAATATCCATTTAAGATCGGGGTTCGCGGTTACAGCAGGCCGCAGATTTCATCCGTGGTTTCGCTGTCGAGCTGAATGGGTTCGCCGGCTTTTATTTCCACCATTTCTGTATTTGCGATACACGCCTGTACGAGCGGTTCCCAGTCGAACCTCTTTTCGTAGCGATCGCAATGCTCTTTTTTGGGGAATGTCACCGGAAACTTCGGCACGAAAACGGTGCAGCAGTCTTCGTAGGGTCGGATTGAAATATCGTACGTGCCGATTTTCCGGGCGATGCCGACGATTTCCACCTTATCCATACAGGCGACCGGGCGAATTACCGGCAGATCCGTAACGGCGTTAATTGCCCACATACTGGCGGGAGTCTGCGAAGCCACCTGCCCGAGACTTTCGCCGTTTCCGAGCAGCCGGATTTTGTGCTGTTCCGCAATCCCGGCCGAAATGCGGTACATCATGCGGCGCATCACCGTCATGCCGTAGTTTTCGGGAACAGAGGAAAAAATTTCCTTCTGTAAATTCGTGAATGGAACGACGTGAATCCGGATTTTTCCTTTCGGGAGATAGTGGGCCATTTTTTCGGCAAGGTCGTACACCTTCTGCCGCGCGCGCGCGGTCGTGTACGGCGGCGATTCAAAATGAATCCCCTCCACTTCCAGACCGCGCTTCATTAAAAGATAGCCCGCCACCGGCGAATCCAGTCCGCCGGAAAGCATCAGCAGCGCTTTACCGTTCAGTCCGATCGGCAGTCCACCGCTTGCGGGAATCACTTTCGCAACCACCAGCGAATATTGCTTCTTCACAAAAACACGGACAACCGCATCCGGTCGGGCAACATTAAACCGGATCGTTCCTTCCGGTGCATTTGTGCCGACATACGCGGCCACCTGCTGCGAAATTTCAATGGAGTTGAGCGGGAATTTTTTCCATCCGCGCTTCGTTTCAAACTTAATGCTTACGCCGCTGCGGCAGGCTTCAATGGCCACCGGCAAAGCCGTTTCGCAAATTGCCTCCAATTCGGTTTCGCAGATTTTTCCCAGTGCATACGAATGGATGCCGAAAACAAAATCGAGCTGTTTCAGCGCCGCCTGATAATCCGTTCCGTTCAGGAAAACCATAAAGTGGTCGTTTGATTTTTCGACGGTAACTGCGGGGAAATTTTTCAGTTTTGTTTTCACGGTTTGGAAAAGCCGGTCGATAAAGCTCTGTTTGTTTTTCCCTTTCAGGAAAAGCTCTCCCAGACGAATAAGTATGGCGTCGTACTGCATGCAAAAAATCCCTATTTCTTTTTAAAGCGCAGTGCATCTATCAGCGGCCCGAATTCAGCGCAAAGCGTATCGACCTCTTCCCCCGTCGTCAGCGACGAGAAACTGATCCGTATGCTTGTTTTTGCCCGCTCATGTTTTCCCGTCAGCGCAAACACCACCGCGCTTTCCGCCGTTTTCCGGGCCGAACAGGCGGATACCGTTGAAATGAAAATTTCCTTTTCGGCCAGCCCCTGTAAAACCGTTTCGGGCCGTACGCCGCCAATTGAACAGTTGATGATGAAAGGCGAAGAATTTTCGAGCGTTCCGTTCAACTCGACATCCGGAATAGCGAGTAAGGCCGCCGCGATTTTCCCCTTAAATAATTCGACGCGGGAATAAATCTCCGCCCGGTTTTCCAGCGACAGACGGAGCGCTTTCGCCAATGCGGCAGCCCGCGCAACATCCGCCGTTCCGGAACGGAAACCCGATTCCTGCCCCCCGCCGTACAACAGCGGCGGAAGTTCAAGCCGCTCTTTCATAATCAGCGCCCCCGAACCTTTCAGCCCGAAAAATTTATGGGCGGAAAAGGTCAGCAGATCAACCGGAGTTCCGTCCAGCGACAGATCAAATTTACCGACCGACTGTGCCGCATCGACGTGAAACACGGCATTAGACTCTTCTTTGACGATTCCGCCCAATTCAATGATATCATTTACCGCGCCGATCTCGTTATTCACGTGCATCAGCGAAACCACCGTTGTATCGGGCCGTAAAGCCTGCCGCAGGGTTTCGGGCTCAACAACCCCGCAACCGTTCACCGGCAGAACGGTCAGCTCCCACCCTTCCCTTTCCAGCGCGCGGCAGACCTCCAAAACAGAGGGATGCTCAACCGCGCCGGTGATCAAATGTTTACCGCGTTTTTTAAAATGCCGGGCGGAACAAAACAGCGCCATATTATTTGACTCGGTCGCGCCGCCGGTAAAAACACAGCGGTATTTTCCCTCGGCACCGAGCAGTTTGAGCACCTGCAGCCGCGCCTGTTCGAGCATCGATTCCGCGCGCAATCCCGGGCGGTAAAGCGCGCTCGGATTAGCCCAGAAATCGCGGCTTACCGCCTCAAATGTTTTCAGCACCTCACTGTGCGGCGGCGTTGTGGCTGCATAGTCAAAATACATTCCGTGTCCTCATGAACGGCGCAAAATACAGGATCGGGCCGACTGATCCAACAGAATAGGGTAAATGAAATCGGCCCCGTTTCAGTTCATGAAACGGGGCCGTAAAAATCAGATTTCTTCCGTTAAATGGATTCGCTGAACCCAAGGTTTTTAACACCGGCTTCTGCGCAGGCATCCATTACGTCAACAACACGACCGTGCAGCGTATTATCATTGGGCACGATGTTGACGAAAAATTCGGACTGCTGGGCTGCGGCCATCTTTCTCAGCCCTTTAACCCGGTCGGCAAATCCGCTCAACGCGCGGTCGTCTTTCGAGAAATGCATCCCATCCATCAACACCGTTCCATCCGCCGCAATTTCAACATACAGCTCCACCGGCATATCCATTGCAACCGGGCCGGGAGTCGGAAGAGTAAAACCGAGATCAGCCTCTTTTCGGATTAAAGACGCCGTGACCATGAAATAGATCAACAGCAGGAAAACCACATCAATTAAGGGCGAGATCGGCAGATCAAGTTTCGTGTCAAACGACCGGGTCAGTTTCATGGCTTTCTCCTTTCGTTCCAGGAACACCCTATTGCGTCCCCTTCGATGACGGGAGTGTAACCTAATCACCTGATTTTCAAAACATTCTTTTCGGGTTAATTGCACAAAAAAAAGCCCGGTAAAATACCGGGCTTTTTTTTAAGCGAAGCGTGTAGCTTACATGAATTCACCGAGGTTTTTCATGAAGTTCCAGCGGCGTTTCGCGTCAGCTTCGCAGGCTTCAAACAGCGCTTCTGCTTCAGCCGGAGCAGTCTTCATCAGGGTGGTGTAACGGCGTTCGTTACGAATGAAGGCCTGAAAGTCTCCGGTCGGGTCTTTTGCTTCCCATGTGAACGGTTTTTCGTTCGCGGGGTTGTAGCGGTAAAGCGGCCAGTAACCGCATTCGACCGCGTTTTTGGCAATGGTCTGCGTCTGCATCATATTGATGCCGTGCGCAATACACGGAGCATAAGCGATGATGATCGACGGGCCGTTGTAAGCCACAGCTTCCTGAATCGCTTTCTGTGTCTGCATGCGGTTGGCACCCATGCTGATCTGGGCAACATATACATTGCCGTAGCTCATGCACATGAAGCCAAGGTTCTTTTTGCCCATGCGCATTCCGCTGGTTGCAAACTTGGCCACAGCACCGATCGGCGTTGATTTTGAAGCCTGACCGCCGGTGTTGGAGTACACTTCGGTGTCAACGACAAGAATATTGACGTTTTTGCCGGAAGCGACCACGTGGTCAAGACCGCCGTAACCGATGTCGTAGGCCCAGCCGTCACCACCGAAGATCCAGATGGCTTTATCGACGAAGTAGTCCTGCAGTTCGATAACTTTGCGGACAACCGGAACCACTTCAGCGGAAGCCTCGGCCAGTGCGCCCGGCAGCAGCAGTTTCACCGCGTTCTGGGCAGCAATTGCTTCGTCGGAGATTACATTGTCGCCGCAGATTTCAACCGCTTTTTCGAGAGCGGCCTTCAGATCATCATTGGTGCCGATTTCCAGCAGTTTGGCAACTGCAGCGCGCAGCAGCGCACGGTTGTTGTCAATTGCCAGACGGAAGCCCATACCATATTCGGCATTGTCTTCAAAGAGTGAGTTTGCCCAGGAAGGACCGCGCCCGTCTTTGGTTTTGCAGTACGGGATCGTCGGGAAGGTTCCGCCGTAAATGGAGGAGCAGCCGGTGGCGTTGGCCACAATCATGTGCTCACCGCAAATCTGGGTTACCAGTTTAACATACGGCGTTTCACCGCAGCCGGCGCAGGCGCCGGAGAATTCAAACAGCGGTTTTTTGAACTGGAGTCCTTTAACCGTGGTTTCGCTGGCCCCATCGAGAACATTATCCGGCAGCGCGTCGAAGAAATAGGTGTTTTCCACTTCGCCGGCGGCTTTTTCGTCTTCGAGGGTGGTGAATTCGAGGGCTTTTGTTTTGGCCGGGCAGGTTTCAACACAGACACCGCAACCGGTGCAGTCTTCGACGTAAACCTGAATCTTGTAATCAAGATCCTTGTCGTTTTTGGTCTTGGATTTGACGGTTACGAAGGTTTCCGGTGCGCCTTCCAGCTTGGCCGGATCAATCTGTTTTGCACGGATTACGGCATGCGGGCAGGCCATTACGCACTGGTTACACTGAATGCAGTTTTCACTCAGCCATTTAGGAACGCGCGGACCGATACAGCGTTTTTCGATTTTGCTGGTTCCGGTCGGCAGGGTTCCGTCGAACGTCATTTTGGAAACCGGAACGTCATCGCCTTTCATCAGCATCACCGGGCCGATTACATTCTTCATGAAATCACAGGCGTCGGACGGAAGGAGATCCGGCAGGACGTAGGATTCGGTGATGGCGGAAGGAACGTCAACCGGCTCGATGGCGGCAATTGCGGCATCAATGGCTTTCCAGTTCATTTCAACAATGTCCATGCCTTTGCGTTCAAAACTCTTTTTGGCGTAGTCTTTGATGAGCTGGATCGCTTCGTCTTCCGGCAGTACGCCGGAGAGTTTGAAGTAAACGGTCTGCATGACGGTGTTGATACGTCCACCGAGACCGACTTCCATTGCAATCTTGAGCGCGTTGACATTGTAGAACTTGACCTTGCGGTCAATGATGATCTGCTGTTCTTCTTTTGTGAGGTGGTTAAACACTTCCGAGGTCGGGATTTCCGAGTTAAGAACGAACGTGCCGCCTTCCTTGATCGCGCTGAGCATGTCGTAGCGGCCGATGTAGGAGACGTTGTGGCAGGCGATATAGCCGGCATTGTTAATCAGATAAGGATAGTTTACGCCGCTTTTCCCGAAACGCAGGTGTGAAACGGTAACGCCGCCGGACTTTTTGGAGTCATAAACAAAGTAGGCCTGCGCGGTCATACCGGTGTTGTCACCGATAATCTTGATGGTGTTTTTACACGCGCCGACAGTACCGTCAGAACCGAATCCCCAGAAAACAGAGGATTTCACATCTTCCGGCTCAATATCAAAATTCGCCCCAACCGGGATGGAGAGATTTGTGACGTCGTCAGTGATGCCAACCGTGAAACTGTGCCACGCACCATTGTCGATATGGTCGTAAACGGCTTTAACCATGGCCGGAGTAAACTCTTTAGAGGAAAGGCCGTAACGGCCGCCGATAATTTCCAGCCCTTTGCCGGAGAGAGCGGAGACCACATCGAGGTAAAGCGGCTCACCGATGGTTCCCGGCTCTTTGGTGCGGTCGAGAACAATGATTTTCTTCGCGGATTCCGGAATGACGGATGCAAATGCTTTGGCGGAGAACGGACGGTAAAGGCGGACTTTTACGAGACCGAGTTTTTCACCGGCGGCATTGAGTTTTTCGATGGTCTGTTCGATGGTGTCGCAGGCGGAGCCCATTGCGATAACCACTTTTTCTGCATCGGCGGCGCCGACATAATCAAACAGGTTGTATTTACGGCCGAATTTAGCGGCAAACTTGTCCATGTATTCCTGAACGATTCCCGGAATCGCGTCATAATATTTGTTGGACGTTTCGCGGCCTTGGAAATAAACATCCGGATTCTGCGCAGCCACTTTAAGAGTCGGGTTTTCCGGTTTCAGCGCGCGGGCGCGGAAACGCTCGATATATTCCGGCTCAACCAGATCCTGAATTTCATCGTATTCAATATTTTCCACCTTCTGCAGCTCGTGAGAGGTACGGAATCCGTCGAAGAAGTTGAGGAACGGAATTTGCGCCTTCAGGGTGGCGAGGTGAGAAACAATAGCCAGATCCATGGTTTCCTGGATCGAATTGGCGGAAACCATTGCCCAGCCGGTGTTGCGAACCGACATCACATCGGAATGGTCGCCGAAAATGGAGAGCGACTGCGCCGCGAGCGAACGGGCGGAAACGTGGAAAACGGTCGGCAGCATTTCGCCGGCAATTTTATACATGTTCGGAATCATCAGCAGAAGACCCTGCGAAGCGGTGAAAGTGGTGGTCAGCGCACCTGCGCTCAAAGAACCGTGAACCGCACCGGCCGCACCGGCTTCGGACTGCATTTCAACCACGTCAACGGTTTTGCCGAAAAGATTTTTCTTTCCCCGGCTGGCCCATTCTTCCGAATACTCCCCCATATTGGATGAAGGCGTGATCGGATAGATCGCCGCAATATCTGAAAACGCATACGCCACGTGCGCGGCAGCTGTATTACCATCAATGGTAACCATTTTTTTGCTCATGTAAGTCTACTCCTATTAAGCATCCCTTGATTTTAGTAAATGTACGAAAATTTAATCTATTTCGCATTTTGCCCACCGGGTTACCCCGTAAAAGTTCCGCATACTCCCAGAACTTGCTCAAATTGAAAGTTTTTTTAGAGTTAAATTTGACGGGTTTTCCTCAAAAAACGCCTATTAAAACTCAGTTTCAACAGGCGTTTTTACAAAAAAAGCCCCGAAGCGGGGCTTAATGGTTGAATAAGCGCATTGGCTAGAAGGATGAAGGGGTATTCAGCAAGGGGTCGCTGACCGTGACGTTCCCAGCTGATTCATCCTTCGCCAATGCAAATACGACGTTGTCCTGCGAATCCGGAGCAACGGTGACAATCTTTGTTTCATACCCCTTTTTCTGCAGCTCATAGGTGCGCTCGCTGCTTATGCGCTGTTTGAGCGGGGTTTTTCCAATCAGTTCCGCGCCGCCGGGGCGGTAAACCAGGGCGCCGCTCGGATCGCTGTCAATTGTGATGGTTTTCTCAACGATGCCGACATCCTTTTCCATCGGAACGGAAACGGATCGATCGGATTCCGGGGAAAGTGTGAAGGATTTTACTTTGTACCCTTTCAGGTGCATTTCCAGCGCGATGTCTTTTTCAATCAGAATTTCCACCGGGGTTTCGCCTACCTTCTCGACGCCGCCGTCGCGGTAGAGCGTACCGCCCGGGGGAATACTGTTGATGGTCACGTAAGGCTGCTTTTCCAGCTGAACCTTAACGTTGCGCGGGGAACTCGGAGAGATGGTGATTTTTTTGGTGTAGTAACGGTTCAGCTCAAGCGAAAGCTCCATATCGCCTTCCACCAACTGGCGGAACGGGGTTTGGCCGAGCATAACCCCGCGGTGCACAACCACGGCATTTTCGGGTTCGCTTTCGACAATAACGATCGGTTCGCGCTCCAGTTTAACGGTATACGGGCTTTCGGTATCTTCATCCACCGAGAATTTCTGCTCATAATACCCTTCTTTTCGGATGATATAGGTGTGCGAATCCGTTGCCGGAATGGCCAGCGGAGTCATTCCGAGCACTTCGCCGGCTTCGCTGACAATACTGGCATTGGCGGGGTCGCTTTTCACGGTAACCGTATTGCCGCGCACGAGATCGATCAACACGTGTCCTTCCGGATCTTCCGGTACCGTGAACAGCTGCGTATCATACCCCGCCGCTTTCACCAGAAAACTGCGATAGGGTTTTTCATAGTCCAGATGGTACGGAGTGCGACCGACACGGCCGACGCCTTCAACGTACAGATCCGCACCTTTCGGCGTACTCAGAATCAGCACTTTATCGCGGACGTTCAGTTCAACCTCAATGTTTTTAGGGTCGATTGGCGAAAGCACCACGGTTTTGGAAAAATAGCCGTCTTTGCGTACAACCAGCTCCTGTTCATTGGCAACCAGATTCACTTTCAGCGGTGTTGTGCCGATATGTTTATCGCTCTTTTTATCGAACACATCCGCTCCGGACGGTTTGCTCGACAAGGTAACCGGAGCGCATCCGGTCAATGCGGTGAAGGCCATGGCCAGGCCTGCGGATAGGATCACTCTTATAAGGTTATTCCTGTTCATTCTATCGTACCCCTCGATGTTTCTTTGTTACGGTCAGTGAGATCAGCAATTTAAGCAACACTCATACCAATACAATCCCTTTTTGGCAAATTCCACTACCTTTCACGGTCGGAAAACGAATTGACGCCGCCCGTAAAAAGCCAGTAACTTTCCGCTCATGAAACCGAAACGTTCAGGGACGCCCCTGCCGATCAGGCACACGATCCGCTTGTAAATCAAGCCGCAACCCTCCACGCCCGCCCCGCAGCCGATAATGAATTTAACAACCGTCCATTTTGACAACGCCAGCGAAGCCCGCGAAATCGGGGGACTGCTCGAACGCCTCACCCGCCGGATCGAAAACGAGAACCGGCTGGAAATGATTTTTCGCGACGCCGGGCTGGCCTTTCAGGGATCCGAAGAGGGAATCGAAAAAGTTTCCGGTTTCATCGAAGATCTGCGGCTGGCCCGCAACCGGACAAAACTCGACCCGCAATCCGTGAATTACGCTTACGACGCTTATATCAAAGGGGAAGAAAAGGTCTTCGAAAAACTGGCCAGTATCCGTATCGACGTCAGCCCCCGCAAACCGTCCGTTTTCCCGAAAACGCTCGGCCAGCAGATTTACCTCGACGCCATGCTCAACAGCACCATCACCTTCGGAATCGGCCCAGCCGGAACCGGTAAAACCTATCTCGCCATGGCGATGGCCGTTTCGGCTTTATTAAAGGACGACATCAGCCGAATCATTCTGACCCGCCCCGCCATCGAAGCCGGCGAAAACCTCGGATTTCTTCCCGGCGATTTCCAACAGAAAGTCGCCCCCTATCTGCGCCCGCTTTACGACGCGCTGTACGACATGATGCCGGCCGAAACCATTGAAAGCTACATCGAACGCGGCATCATCGAAGTCGCCCCTCTCGCCTATATGCGCGGCCGTACCCTGAACCACGCTTTTGTGATTCTCGACGAAGCGCAGAATACAACCCCGCAGCAGATGCTGATGTTTCTGACCCGGCTCGGATTCGATTCCAAATGCGCCATCACCGGCGACCTCACCCAGATCGACCTGCCGAACAAAAAAGCATCCGGTCTGCTCGAAGCCCGGACGATCCTCAAAAAAATACCGGGACTCGAAATTATCGAACTGTCCGAACGCGATGTGGTTCGGCACCCGCTTGTTCAGAAAGTAATTGAAGCCTATCAGGAAAAGCGTTCCTCCTAAAACCGGATCGCCCTGAACGGAGCAGCTTATGAAATCGAAACGTTTTAAGAAAAAACACAAGGGGATTGCCGAGCGTAAAACCGAGGTGAAGCGCAAACGGGATGTTCCCTATAAAGCCGTCGGGCTAGCTTCTCTGCTCTGGCTGACGGTAACCTGGCTCTTCTTCGGCCACGGCATTGTACGCCACATCGACCTCGCGGAAGGCCAGAAGGCGCCGGCCAGCATCACCGCATCCGTCGACTTCGATTGCGAAAATGCCTCCGAAACCGAATTCAACCGAAGCAAAGCCGCCGGAGCGGTTCCGCCTGTTTTCACGATCGACCCGGTTCCGGAAGAACTGGCGATTCAACGAATCAGCATTATTTTTGACCGGCTTGATGAAATCGGAAATACGACCAGCAATCAGCAGCAGATGGTAATCGATTCCATGAACGACCTGCTGCTCGGATCATCCGTTAAAACCGAAGAACTGATTGCCGCCTTTCCGACCAACTCAATCCGGCTCACCAAAGAAACTCTGGTTGCCGGAATCACCGCAATTACCTCGCGCGGCATTTTATCGGACGAATACCGAATGACCCTCTTCCGGGATGCGCCGGATCGCCCCCTATCGATTCTCTCCGCAGATTCCACCGCACCGAAAACCGTTACGCAGAATGAAATTTATTCCACCCGCAATGCAGTATTGGCGATTTCCGGCCGTATTAACAACCCGGAACAACAGAAGCTGCTTAAACGCTTATTGCCCCAATACATTAACGACAACATGCGCTTCGACGAAGCAACAACGGAACTGCGGCGCAAAGAAGCGGCGGCCAATGTTAAGCCGGTGATGCAACACTATCCCCGCGAATCGCTCATCGTCCGCGCCGGCGATCCCGCAACTAAACAAACGCTGATGTTGCTCAAAGCACACGAAAAGAAACGCATCGAAGAACAGGAAATGCTCGATCAGATCATGGAAATCGTCGGCAACAGCGTCCTGCTGCTCGCCGGGCTGATTATTGCCTCCGTAGTTTTGCGCATCACCAACCCGAACATGATCCGCCGCCCCGACAAAATTCTGCTGCTGATCATCCTCTCCCTTTTAACGCTGGGACTGACACGGCTGCTGACCTATCTCTCGCTTCAGTACTCCCTGGATTACCAGCACCTTTTAACCTATCTCGTTCCGACCGCCCTTGCCGTACTGCTTGCAGGCATATTGCTCGGAAGCAGCGTCGCCATCTGCCTCGGTTTCTGGACCAGCTTTGCAACCGCTGTTTTCTTCGACCAATCCTTCAACGTATTTGCGCTCGGAATGATCATCACCATCACCGCCGCCAGTTCCGTCCGGAACATTCACCGCCGCTCCAGCCTGTTCAAAGCCGGTGTATTCGTCTGCTCCGTGAAAGTGCTGTATGTACTGGTCAACGTCATCCTCACCAAACCCGCCCTGCCCGTCTGGATCGGGCAGGTATCCGCTGCGGTTCTTTCCGGAATGCTCTCAACCATTTTCACTCTGCTGCTGATCCCCATATTTGAAAAGGCCTTCAAAATCACAACCGACATCACCCTGCTCGAACTCTCCGATATGGGCCACCCGCTGTTGCAGAAAATGGCCATTCAGGCCCCCGGCACCTACCATCACTCCTTAATGGTTGCAACGCTCGCGCAGAACGCCGCCGAAGCCGTCGGTGCAAACTCCCTGCTCGTCCGCGTCTGCGCCTACTACCACGACATCGGCAAAATGGCCAAACCCGAATTCTTCACCGAAAACATCCAGCACACCGAAAACCCGCACGACGAACTCTCACCGCACATGTCCGCGCTCGTCATTTCATCGCACGTAAAAGAAGGCCTGACGCTGGCCAAACGGCACAAGCTGCCCCAGCCCATTCTCGACGCCATCGAACAGCACCACGGAAACGGTCTGATTTCATACTTCTATCATAAGGCCCGGCAACAGGCGAAAGAAGGCGGCGGAGGATCAATGAACGACATGATTAACGACTCCGACTTCCGCTACGGCGGCGCCCCGGCCGTCTCCCCCGAAATGGCCATTCTCTCCCTTGCCGATGCCTCCGAAGCCGCCGCCCGCTCCATCGAAAAACCGACGCCGCAGAAAATTTCAAACATGATGGATGACATCTTCGCCATGAAAATACGCGACGGTCAGCTCGACTACGCCAACCTCACCATGGCGCAGATCAATGTCGTCAAACAGTCCTTCATTTTCTCCCTTTCAAACATGCTGCACGGACGCATTCCGTACCCCAAAGCCGATGACCTCAAATCTAATCAATCACCAAAAAAATCCGCTTCAGCTTAAACGCCTCCAAAAGCTGGCCGATTTCCTCGGCACAAAACTGGAAGAAAAAACCGCGCCCGCAAAATGGAGCGAGGTTTGCGTTGTGCTCGTGGACGACAAAGGCATCACCGAACCCAACCGCGAATACTTCGGAAAAAACCGACCGACCGACGTCATCAGTTTCCGCTACGACCCCATCCCCGGCGAAGAGGACGCCTTCAGCGGCGACCTGATTATCAATGTTGATCGCGCCATTCAAATCGGTGGCGAACACAACGGCATGGATTACGAACTCGCTCTCTACATCGCCCACGGATACGACCATCTCTCCGGCTCGGAAGACGATACCCCCGAAAAGAAAAAAGCCATGCTTGCAACCGAAACCGCATGGCTCGAAGAAGCGGGCAAATTAGTTCATAACTTAATCGGTTAGCGCTGAGTAAAATTATGAAAACATCAAACTTCACAGAAGACCTGTTCGAGCTGGAACCTTTCGCAACCCGGCTTGAGGAGTTTATTTCTGTTGAGCATAATTATGTGGAAGGAAGCCTCGTTATCGCTCTGAGCTCAAGTTTCGGAACAGGGAAAAGCACCTTCCTCGACATGTGGACACACTCTCTCGAAAACAGAGAGGCTGAAGGCGGCGCACCACTTGTTATACGTCTAAATGCGTGGGAGAGTGATTATTTCGGAGACCCCCTATTTGCAATAATATCTGCATTAATAGGTAAGGCTAAAGCAG
>QKFE01000219.1 GCA_003252225.1 Kiritimatiellales bacterium
TCGCGGTTTTTTCAATCAACACAACGCTTTTCGCAGCGGTGGATTATTGGGAGGTGACCAAGGAAACGGTCTATATGCAAACCGCCCTGAATACACAGCCGACAACCGCGACAAACTGGTACTTTTCCGTTTGGGTCGAAACCGGATTCACGAATGACGCCGCGTCGATTGAGCTGAGCGGCGGCGGGATTTCGGGGGAAGTCGCTTTGGTTCAGTACGGACTCGACTGGGAATTTGAGACCAATTTCATGTCGCAGGCGGAGTTGAATGCGGCCATTCCGGAAAACGCCGATTTCACCCTTATTTTGAGCGGCGGAATGTTGGGCACGCGAACCCAGCAGTTTAATCTGGGAACCGATAATTACCCGGTTGTCCCGTATTTGACCGGCGGCGACTGGCAGCTGTTACAGGCGGTTGAGGCGTTTGAACCGGTTGAATTGAACTGGAACAGCCCGAATGATACGAACGGGTTTGTCAATTTTGAGATCAGCGAAGGTTCCGGCTGGGAAGCAGGCGGTTCGGTTTATGAAAAAGAATGGTACGGGAATACTGAAAAGGTTCAGTTTTCAAATATTCTGACGCCGGGAAGCAACTATTTCGGCGCGCTCAGTTTCCGCGACGCCTTCGCGGTTTCGGGAACCAACGGCTTCGGAATCGGCGGGAGTATCGGGTTTGCATCGCTGACTGTTTTTGACATCGCGGCGGTTAATACGGCGACGGCTTCCGATAATTTTAACGACAACTGGTTTAACACGAACAACTGGACGCAATTTGAGGCCGAAGGCGCGTCGGGCATCAGTGAAACCAATAGTCACCTCGAATTTGTGAGCGATGTTTTGGACGATGCTGAAGCCTGGGTGTGGGGGCCGGATACGCTGAGCTACACGCAGGATTGGTCGGTTGCGGTCAATATCCGGAATCTGATTGATCCCGGCCTTTTCAGTACACAGGCCGTTTATGCCGGAGTGGCTGTTTTCAGCGGCGATCCGTCCAATCAGGTTTTCAGCATTGAACACATCACCGGCACCAACGGATACCGGCTCGAAACCTATGTCGGCGATGTGCTCTGGACTTCGAACAATATTCCGGGGGCGCAGAGTACGGCGCTGAAAATAGCGTTCGATGCCGACACAAAACGGCTTTATTCAACCTACAGCCGCGGCAGTGACTACCGCGACGGCGCCGTGTTTGATACCGCCGCGTGGGGGCTCAGTAACAGCTCCGTTTTCACCGCCGCCGTCTTTTTCGGAACCGATTCCTTTGCGGTGTCGAACGGCCAGCTTTATGCCGATAATTTCCGCATCTTCGCCGACCCCGAACCGATCAGTAATTCCGTCTCCGAAGTTGAACTCATTTACACCCGCGACTACGGATTTTTCGGAACCACAAACTGGCTTTATAACCTGTACGATATCGATGTGCTGACCGACTGGCGCGTACAATCCGCCCGTTTCCAGCTGGCGAGCGGGTTCAACGGAGCAGTTCAGCATGTTGAAACGGAGGGCGACGGACTGCGTTGGTGGTATCGGGTCGGTGTGCCGATTTACTACCCGTGGAATCCCGCCGACGACGGCGACTGCATCATTACCCTCGGATACATCGACGGCACATACCGATCGACCCTAATTTCCATGACGCAGGAAGATGGCAGCACCGCCATCCCCGTGATGGGATCGCAGGTTTTCATTACCTCGCCCGATCCGCTGCAGAACCTCGCAACCAATACCGCCACACTCGGCATCGAATGGCTCGCCACAAATTCCGCCGCCAACTTTGTTTCAATTGAGGTTGAGCAGGATGAAAACACCATCGGCGACCTGTTTTTTGCCGATAGCATCACCGATGAAATCGGTGCAATCCCGGTTATTAACGGCGGCCTGTCGAACACCTCCGCAACCGTTTCGCTGGCAGCCGGAACCAACGTAATCGCCATTATGCAAGGCTGGGGCCGTACTGCCTATAACAGCGACGGAATAGGGTATGTTGTTTCCAAAGGAACAAAAACCGCCTATCTGGTGCTGCCGGTCGGAGCCAGCGACGGCGACGCTATGCCGGACGAATGGGAAATCGCCTACTTCGGATCCATCAATGCGCCAAACGGCGGAGAAATGGACGATTGGGACGGAGACGGGCTGCTCAACCTCGAAGAATATATCACCGGATTTGATCCGACCAATTCCGCCTCCTTCTTCGCCATCGAACAGTCCGGCTTCTCCACCAACGGATTTATCGTCAGCTGGATCGCCGCAAATGGCCGGGAATACGACATTCACTGGAACAACACCCTGACCAACGGCTTCGGCGGGGCTCCATTGGCCACCGTGCCCGCCCCGCAGAACAGTTATACCGATACCGTCCATTCAGCCGAATCGATCGGGTTCTATCTCATAAAAGTGAAATTACAGGAATAATCCCCACAGAAAACCGGCTTTCATTGCAGAAATGAAAGCTGGCCGATTTTTCCGCCCCGACCGGGCGGAATTTTTTTTGATATGCACCTGCTGTTAATAAACTGTGTATAGCCGTTTCCGGGGCGGGAGTTTTCCCGGCCTGTTGATAAGCTGTTGATAGAAATCTGAGCCGTATTTCCAATGGGCCTAAATACCTACCTTTTTCTCCGGAAATGTATAGCTGCGCCCGGTAAATAAAGAGTTAAAAAATCAAACCAGTTTAAGAAAATAGATTTCTCGTCTGGCACAGATTCTGTTAATAATAAACCCGATTCACGAGGGGTTAAGAAGGAGGCAATAATGAACAGAAGCATCTTTTTTGAGAGTCCGTTTTGCATTCACATGCGCCCCGCTTCGGAAGTGGCGAAGTTTGTTGATAGATTTGATGCCGTCGTGACCTTCTATAAAGGCGGCTCATTTGCGAGCGCTTCGAGCGTTCTGGATTTGATGTCCCTTGATATCGATGAAGGCGATAACCTTCGAATAACGGCGGTCGGCCATGAAGCGGAGCAGGTGCTCGATTCGCTCTGCATCATGCTGCTGACCTTGTGCCACAAGGGGCTCCCCAGCAAAAAAAGCCCGTCCCACTGCGGCGTGGAATTCGCGGCGGCTTGACGGACGAAAAAAGAGGAGTCAGTTCTTTGGCCGGAAGCGGGCGACCAGTTTGATGAAAATGGGCGCCCCTTCAGGGCCGAAGAGATTCAGGCGAACAGTCTCCGCAGGTTTTGCTTCAGTTTCGTCCCCTCTGAAGTCGGGTTTATCACCTCGAATAGTTCGTTCATCAATCCGGGCTACCGGATGATCCTGCATTCTGTTAAATCGGAACCAGATAAAGGAAGAAATGGAGGCAACAGATGAACAGGAGCATATTTTTAAAAAGTCCGTTTAGCATACACATGCGCCCGGCTACCGAAGTAGCCCAATTCGTCGACAAGTTTGATGCGGTTGTCACCTTCCATAAAGGAGGGAAATTCGCAGGTGCATCCAATGTTCTGGATCTGATATCCCTGAAAATCGACGAAGGCGACGAACTTCAGATTACGGCAATCGGCCACGAATCGGCGCAGGTACTCGATTCGCTCTGCATCATGCTG
>QKFE01000086.1 GCA_003252225.1 Kiritimatiellales bacterium
CAAGAATCCGTTGTTCGTTTGAGTCCGGCATTGGAATGTTCTTTTTCATGCCGGGAGTAAAAAGAAATGCGGCGGAAATGTCCCGCAAAAAAGCATACAACATTTATTTGCAGAGCATTAGCTGGCCGGGCGCATCAGCCCTGCTGAAAAACAGGTCGGATGCTGTTGTGGTTGACGGAACATCAAAAACCGCCTTCCCGCTGGATCAGACGTTGAGTTCCGCCTCCGACAGCTGGCTGCTCGATAATGTGGGGACCGGCTATTTTGTTCCACCGGAAAACAACGCCATTAAACTGACGAAGAGCTATCAGACCTCCCCGCAGGAAGACGGCTCGGGAACCTATAGCGGGGATTTTGCCGTCGCCTGGTTTGATCACGGAACCAGTCCGGTGAATGCGACCTATGAATATGTCGTTGTTCCCAAAAGCACCGGTTCCGAAATGGCGGCATTTTCTGCGGCGGCAAACAGCTTTTATTCGGTCGTTAAAAACGATGCAAACGGACACATCGTTAAATCCGGGACGGTTGAAGCGTATGCGCTCTTTTCCGCAAACAGCGGCCTTTCGGGTTCGATGGTAACGGCGAATACCGCCCCGTGTCTCGTGATGCTGGAAGGGAGCGGAATTATCAACCTCTCGTTGGTGAATCCCGTGATCAATTTTGACGGCGAAGGGAAGCTGGACAGCGCGGTGCCGATCGACTTGACCGTAAACGGTTCGTGGATGGCGGCCTCTGCCGATGCCGGTGTTTCGATTGTCGGGAAAGTTAATGGTAAAACAACCCTCCGTTTCATGACTTCGAATGGCGAGCCGCTGGATGTGCAGCTTGTACCCGACTCGTTGGTCGGTGATTTCACAAACCCCTTTACTGTTGGAAGCGGCGAAAATGAAACATCGCTGTATTTGCCGGTCATCGATGCGGCGAAGCAGGAGTTTGTCGAATCGAACACGGTGGATGACGGTAATTTGCTGGATGTTTCCAATGACGGCTATGCGCTACTGCACCGCACATCGACCGCAAAGGAAACCATCGGAATGACCCGCTCGCTCGGCGCGATTACAGCGGGCGATGTTGGAAAAGGAATTGTGGTTGATGCGGCCTTTCGGCATCTCTCCGGACTGACCTGTACGTGGGTGCTGCTGCTGAACGATGTTGAGCTGACGGGTGAATCAAAAATGGTGGTGAGTTCGTTTACCGGCGGACAGATTGCGGGAAACACGGATGTGCTGCTGTCTGAAGTTTCACTGGGCGACAGCAACCCCGGGCGCACACAGCCCGGCCCGTTGATTTATCGCATTCAACCGGGCGATGTCGGCAAAACCGTTAAGCTTAAATTCAGTTTTTACGACAGCACCAATGTGGGCGGTGAAGGAACGCGCGATCTCGCCGTAGATACAATCCGTTTCCGGGTGCTTTCGGAATTGGAACTGGATTACGCGGATTGGATCGGCGGCTTCGGGTTAACGGGAAATCCTGATGCCGAGATGAGTTTTGATTTTGACGGCGACGGTTATGACAACTGGTCGGAATTTATCGCTCAAACAGAGCCGACCAACCATTTTTCAGTGCTGAAAATTGCGGGCAGCGGCACGGTGTCCGGTATCGGGCATTATGTGCAATGGGACGCAAAAGAAGGGCGTCTTTGCGATATTTACAGTTCGACCAATTTAATGACGGCCTTTTCCTGCATCGCCAGCAACATCGCCTATCCGGTTAACAGCTATACCTCGGCGGTCAATACCGAGACCTATTCCGAATTCTTTCAGGTGAAGATGAAGTTTGAGGAGTAGGTGTTGCGAGGTTTCCGGAGTGCGGCAATACGCGTGTTGCCTGTATCTTAAACGGTAGCGCGGACAGAGCCTTGCCCGCCATCAATTAGGCTTTGTTTTCCGGTTATGCTCTAACGTTCATTTCGTAAATGTTACGTGAATATTGCGCAAAGCAGTTCTGCTCTTTTTCGAGTGGCTCGAATATAACTTACACTCATCCAGAGAGGGATATTTCAATCCATTATAGGTGAGTCGCGATGAAGCAGAAAAAAACATCCGGTGTTGTGAAAGGTGCGCCCAGCGGACTGGTTATAAGTCTGTTGGTTCATGCCGCTGCATTTATGCTGGCCGGCCTGTTTGTGGTCTTTACTGTGGTTCAAAAGGAGGAGCAAAAATTTGAGCCTCCGAAGCCGGTTGAGCGGCCGAAAATGAAGCTGAGAAAACCGAAGGTAAAGGTGAAGAAAACGGCGAAGCCTAAATCAACTCAGCGGATTGTCACCAAAGTGAAGCGCGCGAATATGCCGGATATCCGGCTGCCGGAAATGTCCGGTATCGGCGACGGGCTGGGAAGCGGAGCCGGCGGGTTTGAGTTTTTCACCGATATGGAAGAGATCACGATGTTCGGCGGCAGCCAGTCGATCGGCAATGATTTTGTCGGAACCTTTTATGATATGAAGCGCGACCGCGCGGGGAAGCCGATTTCATATTCACCCGAAGGGTTCAAAGAGGTGCTTTATTCATTCTTCAATAAAGGATGGAGCACGTCTTCGCTTTCGCGCTATTACCGCTCTCCGCGTAAACTCTATGCCACAAGCTTTGCGGTGCCGCCGGTGCAGTCGACATTGGCTCCGGAAGCGTATGGCGAAGCGGATACGCAGGGATTGTGCTGGATGGCTCACTACAAAGGGCAGCTGGTTTATCCCGAAGACATCACCATCCGCTTCTGGGGGCTGGGGGATGATCTGATCGCGGTTCGGGTTGATGGAAAAATTGTCATGCTTTCGGTCTGGACCACGGGCTCGGAAGTGGACGGCCATTCCGGCGATTTTATCCAGTTGTGGCAATCGTCCGCGTCGGAAAAACAAGCGTTATCCGTTGGGCAACAATCTGGCGACGGTGGGTGATTGGATTGAGTTGAAGGCCGGCGTTCCGAAAAATATGGAGGTGGTGGCTTCGGAAATCACCGGCGGGGTTTACTGTTCACTGCTCTGTGTTGAAGTGAAGGGGAAAAAGTATCCGAAAAATCCCGTTCTGCTCGGGCCGACTCTGCCGATTTTTAAAACGGAGGAACTTGATCACAGTCTTGCCGATCTGATCCACCGCGATTTGATTCCCGGTGATGCCTCGGTGACTAACGGCCCGGTCTTTCGCGATTATACGCCCAAGTCTGTTGCTGCGTCATTACCGGAACCGCAGGCGGAGGAGAGCCCGCAGATGCCGGCTGGCAACGAAATGCGCCTGTGGGAGAGGGGCGATGGAAAAGCGATGGAAGCGAAGTTTGTTGTATTCATCGGGGACAAAGCGGTATTCGAAACACCGAACGGGAAAAAAGTTAAGGTTCCTGTTTCCGAAATTTCTGCGGAAGACCGGGCCTGTATTTCGCTCTCCAATCCGCCGGAATTCGAAATCGATTTCACCAAAAACAGTCGGCAGATTCCGCCTCCGCCGGTCAGCCCGTTTAATGAGTCGGCCATACAGCGCCCGTTGCGGATTTTTGACTATACCTTCGGCGCCCGGATCCGCCAGAAAACGGCCCGGGAATACCCGCACCGGCTGAAGATGGAATATTTTGCCTTCGGTGAAGAGGTGGAGGGTAATGCGTGGGTTTATCTGGATCGGTGTTCTGCTGAATTTACACTGAGTGATGAAAACAAACGCACATTTGACTTTAAGGGGAAACCGGTTCGGATACAGAGTCAGGCCACCCGCGACAGCGCACCGATGCGCGGAACGAAGTACGGCGGTTTTGTGGTTACGCTGACGGATGAACGCGGAGCTGTGATCGATTATAAGGCCTCGCACGAGTTTCTGTATGAGCATTTGAAGAAGATTACGAGTCTGCCGGTTAATGCCTATTTCAATCGGGACGGCGAGCGGGTTGTGCCGACCCGCGCGCAGGCTGGGCATATGCGCGAGAAACAGAAAATGACCTACACGCCGCAGGATTTCCGGTTCACCGCCAAAGGAAACACCGTTTATGTGATCGGAATGCAGAAACCCGGCAGCGGCGAAGAGGCGGTGATTGAAAGTTTGTCGTCGGATCAACTTGGCGGAACCATTCAGTCGGTCGAGGTGGTAGGGGGTGCTGCTGACATCGTGTGGACGCAGAATGACCGGGGACTTGTGCTGACGCCGAAGCTCGGTGGGCTTCCGGGGCCTTGCTATTGCATAAAAATCACAATGTGACGGGGGGCAGAAAAAGGAATTCCTGCACGGCAAAAACACCCTTTATCCGTTTCGGCGGACAGTTTGGGTGAAGGTTTCGGGGGCGATGCCATAGACGCGTTTGAAGACGCGGGAAAAGTGGTAGGGGTCGGTAAATCCGACCGCTTCAGCAACCTGTTTAACGAGCAGGTCGCGGTTACTGAGCAGGTCGGCGGCTTTGCCCATTTTGAGCCGGGTCAGCAGTTGAAGCGGGGTTTCGTCGGTATACCGTTTGAAGAGGCGGGCGAGGTAGGCCTGGTCAACGAAACAGGCCTGTGCGACCTGAGCGATGTTTTCTGTTTCAAGAAAATGGCGTTCAATGTATTGGCGGCAGCGCAGGTAACTTTGCCATGCGGGCGAAAAGGCGGCTTCGGGCTCCATCGAAAAGTCGGCGGTGAAAAGAATCAGCTGGCGGAGAAGCAGGAGGCAGAGGGCGTCGCGGTTTTTACTGTCCGTATTTCCGGTGATAATCAGGTTTTCAAAAATACTGCGGATGCGGAACGGGTGGGAAACATAAAGCGGGCAGCCTTTCAAAAAGTCGGTCGTTTTCAGCAGGTCAACCAATGCACTGCCGGTGAAGTCGATGAAGTGTTTGAGCATCGGGCTTTCGGCATCGGTTTCAATAATGTGTTTGGTGCGGGGGCCGTAGCAGTAAATTGCGCCGGGCCGCAGCGGATAGGTTTTTCCGTTCATCGTCAGAGAGCCGCGTCCGGATGAAACAAATTCAATGGAATAGAATTTAAAGGTGTCTCGCTCGATCCGGTAGGTCGGGGCGCACTGCTCGCGCCCGCCGCAGACCACGGTCTCTTTGGTGTCTTTGTTCGGGGTCAAATTTGGATAGTAATATTCCCCGGAGGTGACCTGATTTGAAATAAAGGCGGCTTTTTTTGTGCTCATTATATTTATGTTCCGTAAATTACGTTGCCATAGAGTGTTTTCGTAAACATTGCATGTAAAGTCAAAAATATCTATTTTAAGGTCAAGCCGAGGCATTGGCGGAATATTCGGCGGGTGTTACTTTCTTTGTCTTACTCTGCGAAGAGTTGATTTTTGAGTAGGGTGTATTAAGCCGACTCTTTGCGGGGAAAAGGATCATATTTAGAAAACCATATAACACTTAAATGAAGGAGGACATCATGTCTGTTGAATTAAAAACCACGTTTGTCATGGCGGAAGACGGCGTTGATCCAAATATTGTTCCCAAAAAGAAGCTCAACAACGGCACCGAAATGCCTGCCATCGGAATGGGTACATTCGGTTCCGACCGGTTCGGTAACGTTGAAATTGCAAACGCGGTGATCGGTGCAGCTGAATTCGGTCAGCGTGCATTCGACTGCGCATCCGTTTACGGCAACGAAAAAGAGATCGGTGTTGCACTGAAAACCATTCTGGATGGCGGTGTTCCGCGCGAAGAACTCTACATCACCTCCAAAGTATGGAACGACATGCACGGCGAAGGCGATGTCATCAAATCCTGTAAGCAGTCGCTTGCGGATCTCCAGCTGGATTATCTTGACCTGTATCTGGTTCACTGGCCGTTCCCGAACTTCCACGCCAAAGGCTGCACGGTGGATTCCCGCAGCGCGGACGCAAAACCCTACATCCATGAAAACTTCATGAAGACATGGGCGCAGATGGAGCAGTTGGTTGAAATGGGTCTCGTTAAAACCATCGGTACTTCAAACATGACCAAAGCTAAAATGGAACTGGTTCTGCGCGACTGCAAAATTAAACCGGCCGTAACTGAAATGGAACTGCACCCGCACTTCCAGCAGCAGGAGCTGTTTGACTATTACGTTGCAAACGAAATCCAGCCCGTCGGATTCTGCCCGATCGGATCGCCGACCCGTCCGGACCGCGATAAAACGGAAACCGATACCGTTGATATTGAAGATCCGGTCGTGAAGAAAATCGCGGCGCGCCTCGGCGTTCATCCGGCGGTAGTCTGCATTAAATGGGCAGTACAGCGCGGCCAGATTCCGATTCCGTTCTCTGTTTATCAGGCAGAATATGTCAGCAACCTGAAATGTGCACTGCCGGATTATATGCGCATTACAGATGAAGAAATGGCTGAACTGGCAACGATCGATAAAAACTGCCGCCTGATCAAAGGGCAGGTATTCCTCTGGAAAGAGAACCAGACATGGGAAGATCTCTGGGACGAAGACGGGGTCATTGCTCAATAAGTAGAGCGAGTAAAGAAAACGGAACCCGGGCAACGCCGGGTTCCGATTGTTGAATTTGAAGATGGATTAAGGAGAGCGTTCATTATGAGTGAAAAGAAAATGCCCGTTGTTCCAAAGGAATATTTGATTCCGTTTATTCTGACGACGATTTGTTTTTCGCTGTGGGGATTTGCTAATGATTTTACCAACCCGTTGGTCAAAGTATTTGAGCAGGTCTTCATTATTACCACCGGGCAGGCGTCATGGTTGCAGTTTGCGTTTTACACGGGATACTTCTGTATGGCCTTACCGGCTGTCTTTTTCATCCGGCGCTTCTCCTATAAATCGGCGATCATGGTTGGATTGATTCTGTATGCCATGGGCGCTTTGATCACGATTCCCGCGAGTTTGATGGCGCAGTTTGCACTCTTCTGCCTGGCTTCCTATGTAATCACTTACGGGCTCGCATTTCTTGAGACGGCGTGCAATCCGTACATTCTGGCCATGGGGCCGCCCGAAACGGCCACGCAGCGCCTCAATCTGGCTCAGTCGTTCAACCCGATCGGATCGCTGATCGGGATGACGGTGGCCTCCCTGATTCTTGCGCCTAGCCTGATGGTTACCGAGATTCGGGATCAATTAAAAGGGGGGCAACCGGAGCAGATTCAGTATCTGATCACGGATGCCGCGACACTGCCCGAAGGGGCGATTCTCGATGCCGAAGCCGCAAAAGTGACGCTCAAAGACGGTGCTGTTGTTGATTTTTACAAAGAGGGTTTGCCGGATTTTAAAACTACATCTGGCGCATTGGATGGCGCTATGCCCAATGTGCTCAAGTCGATGCGCGCGAATGCGCCGGAATCGTTCAATGCCCTCCAGCAGGCGGACTTGGCTAATGTACGAGGCCCGTATATGGTTATCGCGGCGATCGTCTTCTGCTTCTTCGGTATTTTTGCGGTATCAAAGATGCCTGCGTTCAAAAAAGACGGGGACGAAAAAGACGCGCCATTTTGGGAAATATTCGGCGTGCTGTGCCGCCGTGCGCGGTTTGTTGAAGGTGTTCTGGCACAGTTGTTTTATGTCGGCGCTCAGATCATGTGCTGGACCTTCATCATCCACTATGGCATGGAGCAGGTGGGTTTGAGCCTGTCCGAAGCTCAGGGATACAACATTATCGCCATGATCATATTTGTCAGCAGTCGTTTCATTTGTACCTTCCTGATGCGTTACATAAAACCAAGCGCAATGCTGTTTGCATTCGCACTCGCCGGCTTCTGTTTCACCGTGGGCGCCATCTTCCTGCCGGGCAAAACAGGGCTTTGGTCGCTCGTCATGATATCCGCCTGCATGTCGCTCATGTTCCCGACCATTTATGGCATTGCGCTCAATGGGCTGCGAATTGAAGAGGCTAAACTGGGCTCGGCGTTTCTCATCATGTCGATCGTAGGCGGGGCGGTGTTGACCAAGCTTCAGGGCGCAGTGATCACGGACTTTGGTGTGCGGACTTCGTTCTGGCTTCCGGCCGGATGCTTCGTGCTCATCGCCCTCTATGGACTCCGTTGCCTGTTGGCCCACGACAAGAGCCGGATTTAGCAGCTCTACGTCGATCTGAAAAGAAGTGCGCTAACGTCCAAATGGAAACAGCTTCTGTTTATTGAGAACCCACAAAGGAGAAATAAAATGCTAAAAGGAATCAACCCGATTGTCAGCCCTGAGCTGCTTAAAATTCTGGCCGAGATGGGCCACGGCGATGAAATCGTATTGTCTGATGCTCATTTCCCGGGACACACGTTCTGTCCGAAAAATGTACTGCGTGGTGACGGCCTTCAGATTCCGGATCTGCTGGAAGGCATCATTCCGCTGTTCGAACTCGACAGCTATGCCGATCCTCTGATCATGATGGATGTGGTTGCTGGCGATACGCTCGATCCGCAGGTGGAAGCCGACTACATGGCGGCCATTCGCAAAGCAGCTCCGGATGCGCCGAACCCGGTGCGTATCGGTCGCTTTGAGTTTTATGACCGCGCGGAAAAAGCGTTTGCCTGTGTCGTCACTGGAACGACTGCCAAGTACGGAAACATCATCCTGAAAAAAGGCGTCACGCCGATTGGCTAGTTTAGTGATCCACAGATTTCGCAGATGACATGGATTATTCGAATCTGTGCATATCCGTGAAATCTGTGGATAAAGAAAAATGAAAACGATCTACTTCATCCGACACGCGCAGAGCGAAGCGAATTTAAAAGATATTCTGGCATCGCGGCAGGACTTCCCTTTGACTGAAAAGGGAAAAGCGGATGCCGCGAAAATTGCCGCTGAGTTAAAAACGATCGCACAGCTTGATCGGATTATTTGTTCCCCGTTGATTCGTGCGCAACAAACCGCTGCACCGATTGCGGAGGCATTCGGCTTGCCGGTTGAAACAGACGAGTGTCTGACGGAACAGGAACTGGGCGTGTTTGCCGGAATGACCTACGCCGAACTCGATGAGCGCGATGATTATGTGCACGACCGCACGAAACGCTGGGACTGGATTCCGGAAGGCGGGGGCGAGTCGTATGAAATGCTGGCGGATCGGCTGGTTCCTTTTTTCAAGGATCTGGAAATGCTCGAAACAGAACAGGTTCTGTTTGTGACGCACGCCGTCACAATGCGGATGATTAAGGCGCATCTGGAGCAGACGCTGCCGGAGTATCCGCACGTCATCGCAAAAAACGGCGAGATCTGGAAAACACAATTTACGAAACTGGGCGACAGGCATGTCGTCGAATCCATTTTCCTCGGGGATGCAAAAAACGCGGAATCGAGAGCATAAAAAATTTAAGAAGAAGTCCGCAAAGGACGCGAAGACCTGCCTTTGCGAGCTTTGCGATCTTGGTGTTAAAACCAAAAGCAGAGGTAAGAAATGGCTGAATATATTTTGAGTGTGGACGTTGGGACATCGAGCTGCAAAACGGTGCTGTTCGATACGGACTTCAATGTGGTTGCAACGGCGCGCAAGGCGTATGACACGCTGTATCCGCACCCGGGCTGGGCGGAACAGCCTGCCTATCAATGGTGGCGGGCGCTGAAAGAGAACACGAAGGAGATTATTGAAAAGAGTTCGGTGGAGCCTTCGAAGATTATTGCGGTGGGTATCGATGCGTTTTCAACCACCGTGGTTCCGGTGGATAAAGAGGGCGATCCGCTGCGTCCGGGCTTGATCTGGATGGATCGGCGCGCGACAAAACAGGCGGATTGGATCCGCAATAATCTGGCGAAAGAGACGTGGGAAATTAACGGCAATGTTTCCGATGCGGGGAACCCCGCACCGAAGATTATGTGGATCAAAGAGAATGAGCCGGAAGTCTATGAAAAAACCCACATGTTCCTGCATGCAAACGGCTATCTGGTTTACCGCCTGACGGGGGAATATTCGATGGATATTTCCGAAGCCGGGCTCTCCCAGTTCTGCAACACGAAGACCGGTGAATATTCCGATGTGCTGCTGGAAGGCTGCGGCATTGACCGCGCAAAACTTCCGCCGATTTTTAACTGCACCGATGTGGTGGGCAAAGTGACGGCGGAAGCGGCGGAAAAAACCGGGCTGCTGGAAGGGACTCCGGTGATTGCCGGCGCGATGGATAACGTGGCGGCGGGGCTTGGCGCGGGTGTGTCCAAAGGCGGTGAAGTGTTTATTTCCGGCGGTACGGTGACGACGAACAACGTCTGCTTGAGTGAACCGAAATATAATAAAAACCTCCATGTTTATCCCCATATTGTTCCGGGCACGTGGATCACGGCGGGTGGCGTGGATTTCGGCGGGGCCGGGATTAAATGGTTCAATGAACAGATCCTTGAATGCGAAGAGGGCTATGCCCATCTGGACCGGCTGATTGACTCGTCCGTCACCGCAAAAAGCTCGGTGATTTTTCTCCCTTATATGGTCGGGCAGCGCTGCCCGATCTGGAACGACAATACAACTGGTGTTCTGCTTGGGCTGAAACCGACAACCAACCGGCAGGATTTGGTACGCGCGCTGATTGAAGGCACGACGTATGGCTCGCGCCATGTGTTGAGTATTGCCGAGGAAGAGGGCGTGGAAATCAGCAACGTTAAAATTACCGGCGGAAGCGCAAACTCAGCCACGTGGGTGCAGATCTTTTCGGATGTGATCGGTAAGCCGATCGAAATTCCGGGGGCGGTGGATCTGCCGCCGCTGGGTGTGGCGATTGCCGCAGCCTATGGCGTGGGTGCCATTAAAAGTTTTGACGAAGCGATTGCAAAAATCCCGACGCGCGGTAGTTTCGAGCCGGACGCGGATAACCACGCGTATTACAGCGAGATGTATGCGGTGTTCCGCAATCTCTATGAAAACATTAAGGGCGAGTATGACAGGCTTGCCGAAATCGATAGAAAATTTGGAAAAAAGACAACAGTAACCGGAGATTAAGAACGATGAGAGCAGCTCTGAGAAAAGGCCTGAAAACGGTCGAATGTATTGAAATGGATAAGCCTGCGCCGCTGGCGGATGAAGTGCTTATCGCCGTGAAATCGTGCGGTATTTGCGGATCGGACATTGTCCGTATTCAGGAAAACAATCCGCGCTGGGATGAAGTGGTGCTGGGTCATGAATTCGCCGGTGAAATTGTTGCTGTGGGAGAAAAGGTTGAAGGCTGGAAAGTCGGCGACCGTGTATCCGCTGCGCCGCTGATGCCGTGTCATAAATGCGACTACTGTGCAAAAGGAACCTACTCGCTTTGTAAAGGCTACAGCTTTATCGGCTCCCGCGTACAGGGTGCTTTCGGCGAGTTTGTCCGTGTGCCGGCCCGCAATCTGGTGGCGATCGGCGATCTGAGTTACGATCAGGCGGCATTCATTGAGCCGATCACGGTCTGCCTGCACCCGATTATGCGTCTGGAAAACCTGCTGGGCAAAGATGTGGTTGTGACCGGCGCCGGAACAATCGGGCTGCTTGCGATCCAGATTTTCAAGGCAATGGGCTGTCGCAATATCGTTGCGTCGGATGTTGCCGAAGGTAAGTTGGACATGGCGAAACATATGGGTGCGAATATTGTCTGCAACCCGATCAAAGAGTCGCTGGAAAATGTCTGTGCGCGCGAGATTCCGGGCGGTGCGGACGTGGTGTTCGAGTCGTCCGGCGCGAACCCGGCAAAGATCTCTTCGCTGAATGTGGCGAAAGGCCGCGGTAAAGTCCTGCTGGTCGGAACGGCCCATGCCCCGATTACTTTCAGCGGTCCGGAGTTTGAGCAGATCAGCCGCAAAGAACTTGATGTGATCGGTTCGTGGATGAACTATTCCGCGCCGTATCCGGGGGCTGAATGGTCAACTGCGGCATGGATGATGGATGCGGGTTTGATTCGCGTGGATGAGCTGCAGACGCACACCTTCCCGATTGAGCAGATTCAGGATGCTTATGACGTCATTTATAAAAATGAAGAGTTGTGGGCGAAAGTAATGATAAATTTCTAAGGAAATTTATCCGTTAATAATAGTTGGTTAATTGTTGTCAGGAAGCGACGGTAGACCCCGATTAACCAATAACGGATAACCATTAACTTAAAAATCGGAGATTTTTTATGAGCGCAGTAGATAAATTTGTACAGATTCTTGCGGATAACCGCGCCGGAAAAGGAACCGGAATTTACTCCGTCTGTTCCGCACAGTCCACCGTGTTGGAAGCCTCCATGCTGCAGGCGAAAAAAGACGGGTCGATCGTTCTGATCGAGTCGACTTCAAACCAGGTCGATCAGTTCGGCGGATACACCGGCATGAAGCCGGCCGATTTCGTGGCATATGTTCACGGCATCGCGGATAAAGTCGGGTTTAATAAAGATGACATCCTGCTGGGTGGCGACCATTTGGGGCCGAATGCCTGGCAGAGCGAAAACGCTGAGCCCGCGATGGCGAAAGCATTGGAACTGATTAAGGAATACGTTAAAGCCGGTTATCAGAAAATCCACCTTGATGCTTCGATGTTCTGTGCTGACGACGAAGGCGACCGCCATCAGCCGCTGGCCGACGAAATTGTGGCGGCCCGTGCGGCGGCGATGGCAAAAGTGGCTGAAGAAACACACGCCGAATTTTGCGCCGGACAGCCGAAGCCGGTTTACATCATCGGAACCGAAGTGCCGATTCCGGGCGGTGCGCAGGAAGAGGAAGAGACGGTTACTCCGACTTCTCCGGCAGACGCCGTTAAAACAATTGAAGTTACCAAGGCGGCATTTGAAGCCGAAGGTTTGGCTGACGCATGGGAACGCGTTTACGGTGTGGTAGTGCAGCCGGGCGTTGAATTCGGCGACGATCAGGTATTCCATTATGACCGCGAAGCCGCAAAAGGTCTGAGCGAAGAGATCATGAAACAGGAGCGTTTTGTTTATGAGGCGCATTCCACCGACTATCAGTCCGAAACCGGTTTGACCAAACTGGTGGAAGACCACTACTGCATTCTGAAAGTCGGCCCGTGGCTGACCTTTGGTTATCGCGAAGCCCTGTTTGCGCTGGCGATGATTGAAGAGGAGATGCTTGCACCGAAAGGAATTGCGACTTCCAAACTGCGCGAAGTGATCGACGAAGTGATGATTTCTGAACCGAAATACTGGAAAAAGTATTATCCGGGCGATGAAATCGTGCAGGCGTACAAACGAAAATACAGCTTCTCCGACCGTTCGCGCTACTACTGGCCGAATCCAAAAATTCAGGCGGCCGTCGCGAAACTGATCGCGAATCTGAAATCCAACCCGGTTTCACTCTCGCTGCTGAGCCAGTACATGCCGAACCAGTACAACGCGGTGAGCGAAGGCCTCATTAAAAATGACGTCGAGCAGATCATCATCAA
>QKFE01000226.1 GCA_003252225.1 Kiritimatiellales bacterium
CGCCATCCTGGCTGCTGGCCAGCAGAATACGCCCGCTGAGGGGATCGCGCCACAGATCATTAAAGGTGTATGGCAGCGTAATCCGTTCAACCTGTGCGCTGTCCAGCTGCGGCCCGAGCAGGAGAATGCGATGGCCGCAGAGCACAAAGTGCTGATAACTGCTTCCGGAGGGAATCCACGTTAAATGGGTCGATCGATAGGTTTGCGGATCGGTCAGGCCTTCAAAGTAGTTGGTCGTAAAACCGGAATTGGGGTTCATTTCGGCCGCTTTGATGTCAAAGCCCGACCGGCCCATAAAGAGTGAAGCATTTCCGTCGCCGTCCGGATCGCCGACTTCCAGTGTTCCGGTTGAATCCCCCAATCCGTTCGAAAACTTCCGAAGCGGCGCGGTGCCCAGCGGTGCAAATTCCCAGATCGAGCTGGACAGTTTAATCTGCATTCCGTCGAGCATCAGATGCTCGGTACCGTCCGGCTGCGGCAGCGGGCGCAGAAAATTGACGGTGTGGCAGTAGCCGATTTCGCGGCCCAGATATTCCACGGCATCGCCCCACGGTTTCATGTCGGAATAGGTGGAGGAAGCAACGGTTGAGAGCAGATTCCCGGCCGTATCCAGCCAGTAGAAATTCAGGTCGAATCCGCCGCAGGCGACATATTTACTTCCGCCCGCACCGCGAACCGTGCAGACGGCATTCATCGGCGCTTCATTGGGCTGAAAAGGCTGCGGCCAAAACGCCGTTCCATCCGAGAGCTTCAAACAGTGAACACTGCCGTCCGAAACCGCCGCCAGTACTTCATCCGAGCCGTCGCCGTCGAGATCGTCGCACCAAAGGTCGCGCACCATATATCCGCTCAGGGCATTCGTCCACAGCACCGTGCCGGTGTAATTTCATGCCACAGTTCCGCCGCCAGATCGGAAATCACCAGTGTACCGTAGGCATTGGCCGAAGAAGCACTCGCATACCACGTGTCGCCGTTGCGGATCGCCACGCGGCCGAGCTCTCACTTCTGCACCTCCAGCTCCGCTCCCACCGTATTGCCGCCGGTCAGATCCAGCGAACCCCCGTCAATTTTTTCACACCAAAGCAGCGCAGATCCGCTTCCTTTTCCGCGCAGATCCAACCGGATGTTGTCCACCGGAGTCGCCGTTGCAACTTTCAGCTGATCCGGGTAAGCCGCCGTCGTCTGCACCACACCGCAGAGCACCGCGCATTTGGTATTATCCCAAACAGAGCCGACACTTCCGATCCACGAAGGCGTCCCTTTGAGCGGACTCGCAACACCGGCTCCCGTTACATAAAAAATACCGTTCGAACTTTGCTGGCTGGTCGCGCCGTATTCGCCGGATGCCGTTGCGAAATCCACCGCGCCGCAGGTGATCGGCCAGGTCGTGGCCAGTGCCCGTACGGGAACTTCAACCGAATCCGCCGTTTCACCGCCATAATTTGCACGGGCGAAATAGAGGAACGTCACCAGATCATCCGTCGGGGCGAGCGTATCAGTAAACATCGCTGTGTTGGTAAAATTCCCCATGTGGGTGTAATTGGTTGAAGGAGGTGTGGCGCGGAAAATATCGATGCTGTCTTCTTCGCCCGGTGTACTCCAGTTCAGGGTGATTTCCAGATCGCCGGTTGTTCCTCCGCCCAGCGTCGGCGCAATAACCGGACGGGCACTGGCATTGGTGTGCGAAACCGACACCGAATCCACGGAGACATCCAGCAGATTGGTTGCGGTGGAAACCATGTGCTGCATCGCAAACTGCGCGGTATCCGAAGCCCACAGTTTCGACGCCCCGTTGCTGTTATAAACCAGCACCTCGGAATAAGTGTTCGAGCCAACCGTCACTGAAAGGGTGGCGTTATACGTGTTCGCCGCCGTTGTCTTGCGGATAGACCACGTGCATTCAATCAAATCAGTCACAAAATCGGGCGTCTGATTGGTATCGGTCGTCGCCGGGCTCCAGCCGAGCTGTGCGGACGTGAAAGACTGCAATCGGGTTTGTCCGTGAAACCGGTCGTTCAGCCCGAATTTAACCGCCCCGCCTGCCCCGACCCAGGCCCGAATCACCGCGTCATCGGAAAAGGAAAACCCGCCGTTCGGATTCCGTTCAAGCAGGTCGCTCCCGGCAATATCGGAACTGATCCCCCAACCGAAAACAGGATAATAGTCCGGATAAAAAACGGCGATTTCCTCGCCGTCCGACCGGATCGTTTTCGGCGCATTCAGAGCCGAAATACTGAAAGCCACCGTACCGCTCCAAACCGCACCCGGCGTATTCGTGGAAACCTGATCCCAATACACCGAGGCATCATTCGTTTTCGCCGCATTTGCAAAACCAACCGCAATTCCGTCGCCGGAAACATCCACACTGAACGCATTCGGAATCGAATTGGTATTTGCCCGCCAAAGCCCCTGTCCGGCCAGGTCACCGTCCACATAGGCCGTTCCCGAAGGATCCCCCGCCGCCGAAAACGTCGTATCAATCAACACGCCGGTTGCCGCCCACGACGCGGACACACAACCCGCCCCGACCAACAGGGCTGAAAGCATCTCTTTTTTCATCATCGCCTCTCCTTATCTTTATCGGTTGCTTCCGGGCAGAAAACGCATCTTTCCGCGCAACAGAAGAACAACGCTTCGCCCGATTCATACCCTGAATAAAACAGGCAAAGCGTTTTTTCCGAAAGATGTCCGATTGCCAAAGATGTGATATTTTTCGCCATCCGAAAGAAAAACCCCGCATCCAGCCTCGTCATTCAGCAACCTATATGCGAAATTATGCCAATGGATAAAAACAGCCGAATCTTCAAGGTCGCCATCCTGATGAACGCCGAGCTCGACTGGGGGCGCGATATCATCAACGGAATCCTCAACTATGCGCAGGAAGCCGGCCCGTGGAACATCTGGATACGGCGGAATTCCCCGCGCGTATTCGACCATCTCCCCGAAGACTGGCGGGGCGACGGCGTCATCGCCCGCGTATCTTCCGCATAACTTGCCGAAGAACTGATCCAATCCAAAATCCCGTTCGTAAATGTGGACGATACCCCCGCACCGGATCTTCCGGCGCCCAGCATTTTACCGACGATCAGACCGGCACACGCATGGCCGCCGGAACCTCCCCGTCAACATACCGCAAACAGTTCCCGTTGATTTGCCGCCACCACGACAAGTCAGACTGATTCCTTATCAGCAGCCGCAGTCTTTACAGAAACTGGTTTTTGAGCGGTTCCACGTCGCTTCGCCTGCCGCAGAGAAAAAACACCCCGGAATCTGGCCCTTTGCCCGGTGATACGCCACGCACTCGCAGCACACCCCGCGTTTATCACAGTCATACGTGCAGGTGCAGAATTTCAGATTCTCCGCTTTGTTCGGGCAATTCGTCGGCATAAATGCCTCCTCTCGTTTCGAGATACGGGATACGGGATTCGAGATCAAGCTTCTGTAAAGTTGTTGTGTTGTTTTTCCACGCCTTGGATGAATCGGTTGATTTTCCCTCCCAATAAATTCAACCGGGCATGAAGGGAGTCGTACAGGTCTTTGTCTGTCAAAGAACCGGTTTCCATCAACATTTCAAGGTGATCTATGGTTTCATCGCACGATGCGTGGGCAAAAGAGAGAAAGCGGATAAAATCCTGTTTGTATCGCCGTCGGCCGTAACCCTCAACGATATTGCTTCTTACTGATTTCACGGATCTCCGGATTTGAGATCCCTCTTCATACATTTCAAATTTAGGCAACGAACATAGCGTCATTTTATGCACATCAGCTGAAAGCTGCTGAGCCAACTTCCAAATCTCCAAATCCCGATAATTCATATTGCCCCAATTATAAATCCCGAATCCCGAATCACAAATCCCGGATCAATTCCTCGACCGCGTCGAGGAATTTAAACATTTCGGGGGCGGTTCCGACGGTGATTCGCAGGTAATCTTTTGTACGCGCGTCATTACCGAAATAGCGGACGATAATGTTTTTCTTCCGGAGGGCTTCAAACAGGGATTTCGCGGTAATCCCCAGTGGTTTCACCCAGAGAAAATTGGTCTGCGAATCGCACACTTCAAATCCCAGTTCGGACAGTTTTTCCAGCGTCATTTTTCGGGTTTCTTTAATCGCCTGTACATTTGCCTTCATCGTGTTCTGATCCAGAATGGCGACGCGCGCGATCTCCTGCGTCAGATAATTCACGTTGTACGAATCTTTGATTTTATACATCGCGCCGATCAGTTCGGCATTTCCGACGCAGTAGCCAAGGCGGATTCCGGCCAGTGAATAGGATTTCGAAAGCGTGCGGGCAACCAGCACATTTTCATACCGGAGGGCAAAATCCATGCAGTTTTCATCGGCAAAGTCGGCATAGGCCTCATCAATCAAAACCACTCCACTGAATGCTTTCACAAACTCACCGATGTTTGCTTTCGAAAACTTCTGGCTGGTCGGCGCATTCGGGTTGGTTAAGAAAAAAAGCGAGGCCGCATAATTCTCGGGCATCTGCCAGCCGAACGAAGCATTCAATTCAACCGGTTTTTTCCGCACATCTTCAATATCGGCCAAAACCGGATAAAGAGAATAGGACGGATCAAAATACCCCACCGCCCCGTCGCGCTCAACAAACGCGCGGACACACAGCGCCAAAACCTCGTCTGAACCGTTACCTGCAAAAACATTTTCAACCCCGCAGCCGTGCAGCTCGGCGATGGCTTTACGCAGTTCCATGCAGAGCGGATCGGGATAGCGCGAAAGCACCGCGATATCGACCATCGACAGAATATCCTGCACATCCGGCGACGGCAGATAGGGGTTTTCATTGGTGTTCAGTTTTACAATATCCGGCACTTTCGGCTGTTCGCCCGGCACATAGCCCGACATCGCCTGCACCGATTTTCGAATTAAACTATTCATTTTTCCTCTAATGGATTTACCACGACCACGCCGCCGAAATCCTGTCCTGTATTAAAATCTTCCGACCACAACTCTTTCGCGCCCGAAATCTGCGCAGCGGCCACAATATTCGCATCATAGAACGACAGTTGAAAACGCTCCTGAACATCCATCGCACGGCGCAACAAAACGGCGGTATTTTCAACAACATCCCGTTGAAGATAATATTCAACCACTTCCCGCAAAAAAGCCCGCGACTCCCCTTTTCGCAGCATCGTGTTCATGAATTCCTGCAAAACCTGAATACTGACCGCCACTCTGGTTTTCTGTGAAATCAGTTCACCGATCCGGCGCTTAGTCAGTTGCTGCCTTAGCAGATCGCCCTTATCAAATGCGTACACGACGATGTTCGTATCAAGAAAAACCTCAGCGTTCATGCATCTCATCCCGCGAATAGGTTTTTCCGCCGTCGCCATAATCTTTGGCCTGCTCCATCAACCGCATAATTCCTGCACCGGCGTCTTCATAGGTGATCCCCTGATGGGCTTCCCGCTTAACTACCTGCACAATCCAGGCAGAAACAGACATATCCTGTTCCACCGCAATATGCTTCACCTCTTTAAGCAGCTGTTCATCCATTCGGATCGTAATATTTTTGGTCATGCCGCCTCCTTGCACGCATTTTGTATTGCACATTTTGCGTGCAAAAACAAGGCCGGTTATTTCCCAAACCGGATGCTGGCAGAACGGGCGTGGCCGTCGAGGGTTTCAACGCGGCCGAAGGCTTCAACCACCGGCAGCGTGTCTTCGAGATCTTCTTTGGTGAACCGAATCAGGCTGACGCGGCGACGGAAATCTTCGACGGTTAAGCCGGAGAAATAGGCCGCTGTTCCGCCGGTCGGCAGCACGTGGCTCGGCCCGGCCACAAAATCGCCGACCGATTCCGGCGTCCATTCGCCGATAAACAGCGCGCCCGCGTTTTCAACCTTATCAATCCACTTTTCGGGATCTTTCACCATCAGCTCCATGTGCTCCGGCGCAAACAGGTTGCAAAGCAGCATCCCCTCTTCGAGGTTTTTCACCACCACCAGCATCATGCCTTTTTCGAGCACTTCATAAACCGGTTCGGAACGCGAGAGCATTTCCGCCTGTTTCAGCACTTCCGCCCGTACGGCTTCCGCCATTTTCTGCGAGGTGGTCACCAAAAGGGATTTTTCGGAACCGGTTCCGTGTTCAGCCTGCGAAAGCAGGTCAGCCGCAACATAGGCCGGATTGGCCGACGCATCGCACAGCACCGCGATTTCGCTCGGGCCGGCCACCATATCGAGTGCAACGTCGCCGTAAACCTGCCGTTTCGCCGCCGTCACATACGGCCCGCCCGGCCCGACAATTTTGCGCACTTTCGGAATCAGCTTGGTACCGTAGGCCATCGCCCCGATCGCGTGAACACCGCCCACTTTATAAATCTCCGTCGCTCCCGCCAGATTCAGCGCATAAATAATATAGGGGTTTAATTTGCCGTCTTTATTCGCCGGCGAACACGCAACCAGCTCTTTCACCCCGGCCACTTTCGCCAGCGTCAGCGTCATCAACGCGGTTGAAGCCAAAGGCGCGGCGCCGCCGGGAATATAGGCTCCGACACGATCGTAGGGCACAAACTTTTCGCCCAGCATTCCGCCCTTCGGCGTTTTCATCGACCAGTTTTCACGCAGGCCGTTTTTGGAAAACGCAACCACCCGCTTATGAGCCTCCTGCGCCGCCTGTTTAAACTCCTCATCGACCAGTTTATCGGCCTCTTTAATTTCAGCCTCCGAAACCCGGATACGGCGGTTTGAAATATTCGATCCGTCATACAGCCGCGCACAGTCAATCACCGCCTTATCGCCGCGTTCCTTCACATCCGCCAGAATACGCGCGGCCGCCTCCATCGCCTTCTTTTCCACCGACGGACGCAGAAGAAAATCATCCACCTTTTTATACTTCTTGTCCGTGCCCCACTTTAAAATTGTCGCCAAATTCCTGCTCATTTCGAAATCCTTTCCCGTTCGGAAGACCTTTAACCGTGATTTTCGGATCGCCGATCCGCGCCTCCCGCCAAAGCCCGTGCAATTTACCCGCACCCCCGCTTTTTTCAACTTTTATTTGCCGATGCAAAAGCGCGAGAAGATGTTGTCGAGCAGTTCGTCGTGGTAGGTTCGGCCGGTGACCTGGCCCAGAAATTCGAGGGCGGAGCGGAGGTGTTCGGCGGCAAGCACCGCATTTTCTTCGACGTTCCGGTTGAGGTATTCGCGGGCTTGTTTGGCTTCGGCGTGTGATTTGATCAGCAGATTGCGGTGGCGTTCGGAAATGACGGCGTGGGGCGCGGCGGCCATATCGGCCCCTTTTTCGAGCGCGGCAGCCATCGCTTTTTTCAGTTCGCGGATTCCGGTTCCGGAAAGGAGGGAAGCTTCGACGATACGCGATTCGTGATCCGTAATCCGTGATTCATTCCCCAAATCAACTTTGTTTAAAACAATGATGCTGCGTTCGGGGTCGAGTTTTTCGAGGCGGTTCCGGTCTTCTTCGTGGAGGGGCTGCGAAGCGTCGATTAAATAGATGGAAAGGTGCGCTTCCAGACTGTGTGCTTCGGCGCGGCGTATGCCTTCGGCTTCGATTTCGCAGTCCGTTTGGCGCAATCCGGCGGTATCGATAATTCGGAGCGGAATACCGTCGAGTACAAAACTCTCTTCAATGGTATCGCGCGTGGTTCCGGCGGTGTTGGAAACGATCGCCCGCTCAAAACCCAAAAGGGCATTGAGCAGAGTTGATTTACCGGCATTGGGCCGCCCCAAAATAACCACCCGTGCACCTTCGCGCAAAAGCCGCCCTTCGTCCCACGTATCGAGCAATTCATCGAGATTCCGGAAGGTGCGATCAAGCAAATCGGCGATACCCGAAAATACATCGTCGGGCAGTTCGTCTTCGACAAAATCGAGGGTAGTTTCGAGGTTGGCGGCCACATCGAGAAAGGCGTCATAAATAGCGTTAAATTCGCGGCTGAGTTTCCCCTCCATCTGTTCCATTGCCGCGATGGCCGCGCGGTCGGAACGGGCGCGAATGAGGTCGAAAATACCTTCCGCCTGCACGAGGTCGATGCGGCCATTTAAAAAGGCGCGTTTGGTGAATTCACCGGGTTCCGCCATCCGCGCGCCGGCATCGAGGCACCGGCGCAGAATACGGCGCATTCCGACCGCCCCGCCGTGCCCCTGTATTTCGACGACATCTTCGCGGGTGTAACTGCGCGGCGCGCGCATCACCAAAGCCAGCCCGGTGTCGATTTCCGCGCCCTCGGAATCGACGACGCGGCCATAGGCAAACGTACCGTGCGCCCGGGCGGAAACAGCAACCCCGTCCAATGCCTTAAAACACCGGTCGGCAATCCGCCAGACGTCGGGACCGGAAATACGAACAATCCCCACCCCGCCCTCTCCCGGCGGCGTGGCAATTGCGGCGATGGTATCTGCTTCGTAAATTGACATGCGCGGGATGATAGCTTTTTACCCCTGAGGGAAAAGCAGAATCCGGAAACGGGGGCATAAAAAAAAACCGGGGAATCCCGGGGCGGTGCAATCGGTTTAACGGTTCGGTTATTCCTCGGCTGCCGGCTTTTTGCCTTCTCCCTTGCCTTTACCTTGACCCTTCGGGGCCGGCTTTTCATCGGGGCTCAGTTTTCCGTCTTTATTTTTATCGAGATTCTCAAATTTTTTCTCGGCTTTGGCTTGGTCGAATTCCATGCCTTTCTTTTCCGCCATTTTTTTCTGCTGGGCAATGAATTGCTCTTTGGTTACATCACCGCCTTTTCCTTTGCCTTCATTTTTTCCTTTGCCTTCGCCGTCACCGGCCTGAACGACGACAGCAACACAGGCGATCATTGCCAATACGAACCATTTTTTCATGATACTCTCTCCTGTTGGAGTTTTCGGCCCCGGTCCCTGCACAATCCCAATCATGATGCAGTCCGCAGGCTGAGCCGGAAATGTAACAAAAATCCTGAATTTGGATATGCCAAATAATGAAAATCAGCGGCGGGAAAAAGCGGCTTCGACCGATCGAAAAACAGAAACCTGCTTGCTAAAGCCGGAGCACAAAACTATGCTCCGTTGCATGGCAAATAACAGAGCAGAGTGCCTCAAGGATCTTGATCAGGTCAGGGATCTCTACGAAGAGGCTTTCAATGAACCTGTCGAAGCCGATCTGGTGGATTCGCTGCGCGAATCGGGCCGGATTGCGGTAGCCATCGTGGCCGAATTAGATCAGGAAATTGTCGGGCATATTCTGTTTTCCCCCGCCAGCATTGAAGGCGCGAAAATAAAGATTGCCGCCCTCGGGCCGGTGGCGGTGCTGCCGGAATATCCGGGGCGGCGGATCGGCTCGGAACTGGTGCAGGACGGTCTCGATGAATGCCTGTCGCTGGGATACGACGCCGTTATTGTGCTCGGTGATGCCGATTTTTATTCCCGCTTCGATTTTCAATCCGCATCGGAATTTGGGATTGAACCGCAGTGGGACGGTATTCCCGATGAAGCCTTTATGATTTTGGAGCTGCACACCGGCGTACTCGAGGGCGTCAGCGGGATTGCCCACTACGCCCCCGAATTTGATGACGTTATGCGCCAATCCGCTGCTTAGTCGCGGCGATTATAATATTCCATCGCCTCCGGCAGTTTTTCCTGAAGCTTCCGGATACGGGCTTCGTCGGAGGGGTGCGTACTCAGAAGTGCCGGAGGTTTCTCTCCGCCGGCCGCCGCCATGCGCTCCCAGAAGCCGACCGCCTCTTCGGGGTTGTAGCCCGCCATCGCCATAAAGATCAGCCCGAGGTGGTCGGCCTCATGTTCGTGCAGCCGGGAATAAGGCAGAATCGCGCCGTATTGGGAACCGGCGCCGTAAAGCATCATAATCGCATCGTGGTAATCGGTTTTACTGCCCAGCCACGACGCCACCATACTGCCGCCCTGCTGGAGCATCTGGTTCGAAACCCGCTCCGCCGAATGGCCCACCACCGCGTGGGCGATTTCGTGTCCCATCACCACTGCGATTCCGGCCTCGTCCTGACAGAACGGAAGAATACCGGTGTAAAACGCAACCTTACCGCCCGGCATACACCACGCGTTCGGCACATCCTCCTGAATCAGGTTGAATTCCCACGCAAAACCTTCGAGCAGCTGGCTCTGGTTTGTATCGGCAAGGTATTTTTCAACCGCGGCGGAAATTTTCTGCCCGGCCCGCTGAACCAATTCGGTCTGTGTTTTATCGGTGGAGAGCGGCCCCGTTTTGATGATTTCCGCATAAGACGCCGCGCTCTGCGCCGCCAGCTGCTGATCGGACACCAGTTTCAGCTGTTTGCGCCCGGAAACCGGCGCAGTCGAACAACCCGCCGCAAACAAAAGAACGGCCAAACCCAATACTGCGTTTTTCATGCAATTCCCTTTCAACCTGTTTTTTAATCGAGCGTGTTAACCAAAAGACCGGATCGGAGTTTCGGCTCAAACCAGGTGCTTTTCGGGGGCATCAGCATACCGGCATCCGCCACCGCAAAGAGCTGTTCCATCGAGGTCGGATACATCGAAAAAGCCATCACCGCGCGACCGTCATTGACCCATTTTTCAAGTTCGGCAGTTCCCTTGATTCCGCCGATAAAATCAATATCGTTGCTTTCACGCGGATCTTCAATGTTCAGCATCGGCCCCAGCACTTCGTTTTGCAGAATACTCACATCCAGCGCCGCAACCGGATCGGTCGCTTCCGGCATCTGTTTCGGCGTCAGCGTGCTCCATTCGCCGTTGATATACATACAGATTTCACCCGCCTTTTCCGGCACCGCTTTGCCGTTGTTTTCCACCGCAAATTTTTCATTCAGCGCGGTCAAAAAATCAGCCTGTGTTCCCGGCAGCGCCAGAATCACCCGGTTATAGGCGAGGATTTTCAGTTCGCTTTCCGGGAACATGACGGCGAGAAAATAGTTATACGGCTCACTGCCGGTGTGGTTCGGATTGGCAGCACGGCGCATAGCGCCGACTTTCGCGGCAGACGCCGAACGGTGGTGGCCGTCCGCGACATAGGTTGCCGGGATTTTACCGAACTCCGCTTCCAGTTCCGCCGCATCTTCAAATTTCCAGACGGTGTGAATCACGCCGTCAACCGCCGTAAATTTATAGAGCGGTTCGGTCGCTTTCACCGCATCCACGATCGCGTTGATTTTTTCACTGTCGCGATAAGCGAGAAAAACGGGGCCGGTATTGGCGTTCTGCGTATCGACATAACGGATACGATCCTCCTCCTTCACGCGGCGGGTCTTTTCGTGGATCTTAATTTTGCCCTCTTCGTAATCCCCGAAATGGCAGGTCGCCACAATACCGAACTGAACGTGATCGCCCATCTGCTGCGAATACAGATACATCGCCGGCTTTTCTTCGCGGATCAGAATCCCCTCATCCATCAGCCTCTTAAGGTTGGCCTTCGCCTTCGCATAAACGGCATCGCTGTAAGGATCCGTCCCTTCCGGCAGATCGATCTCCGCGCGAACCACATGCAGAAAACTGTCGGGATTCCCCGCCGCCAGCGCCGCCGCCTGTTTCGTATCCACCACATCGTACGGAACCGATGCCACACTCGCCGCTTTCCCTTCCGCCGGACGCCACGCCTTAAAAGCCTTCACTCTCATTTTCAAAACCCTTTCTATTCCCGTTTGCCGAAATCCATCCCGGAACAGAACCGCGAAATAGCACCCTATTTGATTGGAAGCCTGTTTTTACCGCCCGTCCCCGGATTAACCCGAAAAACCGGAAGCTAGCGAATCCCGCCCGCCATGCAAATCCGGAAATCCCCTTTTCACGCAAACATAAGGGGGAAGGGCGCGGGAAGGGGGGAATAAGGCAGTCAAACCTTCCCGCACTCGCGCCCGGCCGAATAAGAAGAAATAGTCTATCAACAATTTCGGTTCTTTTTCACCGGCCAGCCCCATGGCGACAACACCGCACAACACCTTGCCACCAACTCAACACTTATCGTCGAACACTCCAGAGCAGGTTCACCAATTCGCGCCGGGCCATAGTAACCTTCAGAGCAAATGCGAAAGGGGGCGTATTCACGCCCCCTTTACGGCAAAGAATCCACCATGGTGGTTTACAGCATGAACCGCCGCCGGATGAAAAGAATCGCGCCGCCGAATGCCGCAACCATGCCCAGCGTTGCCGGTTCCGGAATTGCACGTACCTGGATGGCGTTGAACATGGAGATACCTGTTCCTGCACCTCCGGCAACATTGATCAACTGCGTTCCAGTTGCATCGGCTGTGAAGGTTCCGATCACAAACTGTCCCGGACCACCGACGGCATCCGTCGTGTTCTGATCCAGCGTAACCGAATTCCCGTTGCCATCGCTATAGATGGTGGTTCTTCCAATGCCGGCGGTTCGGCTATCGTTTGCCCACAACTGAACAGCGTATTGTTGGCCTACCGTCAGGTTGTTCAGCGTAAGCGAAGACCCATTGTACGGGCCACCGGCAATCATCAGATTCAGGTAATCCCCCGTGATTCCTGTCGGGTTAGCTCCCCAATATGAACCATCAATCCATCCCGCGCTCGGAGTAATGTTGCCGCCAAATCCTTCGGTGATACGCCCAATTGCGAAAGGCACCCCATTGACGGTCTGAAGCCACTGGGAGCCGGAATAGGCATACTGCAGCGTTCCCTGAGTGGATACATCCGTATCCCCGCTGATGGTCGTCGCGCTTCCCCACGTGATAACAGCCGCATGCACCGATGCCGTTCCTGCGATACACAGCGCAATAACTGCGCTCAACTTTCTTATCTTCATGTTTTTTCCTTTTCCTTTCAGCTATGGACGGTTGATTCCATCCATTTCAAGAGCGTAAGTTATCATGTGCCCACATTATCTGAATATATTGCGTTTCTCGTAAAATATATGATTTTTTCTCCAACCCGCATTGCATATACTTTTCATCTGCTGATGACGCGTCAACGCGGCGAAATGGATTGCGGATGGTGCCGCCTCCAAAGAGAGCTATTCCACCAGCTCCTCGACGTTTTTCTTGGTGCCATCAATCGTCTGCTTCCAGCCCCCGTTTTCCGGCAGCAGGCTCAGCACCCAGCGGTACCCTTTCTCAACCTCGGGAGCCAGCCCGCCGGTATCGTAGTCGAATTCCGCCACGCCATATCCGTTGACGGTTTTCTTCATGCCCGGGAACGAGCTCCAGTCGCCGGTTTTCTGCAGGCCGAGGGTGATGTCGCGCGGCTGCGTCGTCTCGTACGCGACGCGAA
>QKFE01000105.1 GCA_003252225.1 Kiritimatiellales bacterium
TACAGCCTTTATCCTCTTCGGCCGGAATATTCGCCCGCCGGGTACTCCCGAAAGCCGCGATTTTCGCATGTTTCAGGTTCTCTTTTTTAATGTCATTAAAAAACGCCATTTCCTTCGGATTCGAAGCGGCAAAACCACCCTCAATATAATCCACCCCGAACGAGTCGAGCATTTTGGCCACCTGAATCCGCGAAACCGGCGAAAAAGTCACGCCTTCCGCCTGCGCGCCGTCACGCAGGGTTGTATCGTAGATAAAGACTTTGTTTTCTTCATTCATGAGCATTCACCTGTACTTTTCAAAGGCGGCAAACATACCCCACCCCCCGAAGCCGAACCAAGCCCGAACGGGAAAATTTTCGCCGTTTCCAATACGGGGAGAGGGGGCCGGGGGAGAACCAAAATCCGGTCAAAAGTACCGCTTATTTGTTACACTTAAACTGACGATCGTCATTTTTATGTAACACCCCCCTCCCCGCGCCCCACCCCGTTAGCCAGCCCGGCCGATTCAGGGTGAATTCCAAGGCATAGATCACAAAGCTTTTGACAATCGGGTTCCCGTGTGAATATCTTAACCTGCATTTTGTATTCAAAATTCAATTCGGCCGCCGCAGACGATCCGGCAGGCGAATGAGGGGTAAATGAAAAAAATCGAGCATATCGACCTGAGCGCACGGGTTTATGACCAGATCAAAAAAATGATCCTGACCGGCGCGCTGGTTCCGGGGCAGAAAATCCTACAGGAGAAACTGGCGCAGGATATCGGCGTCAGCCGTACTCCCCTGCTGAAAGCCTTACAGCAGCTCGAAAGCGAACTGCTCGTTGAAAGTATTCCGCGCCGCGGAATGTTTGTTAAGCAGATCGGACTGAAAGAAATTATCGATGCGTTTGACTGCCGCGAAGCACTTGAAGGCATTGCCGCCCGGTTAACTGTAAACAACATTTCCGATACCCAGCTCAAGGAAATGAAAAAACTCTTTGAGCCATTCCGGACGGTTGAGCCCGGCGGACGGGATTTTTCGGACAAAGCTTACCGGAAAGCTGACCAGCGGTTTCACGAAATGATGATTGAAATCAGCGGCAATCAGGTGCTCCGGCGGTTAGAGATGCTCGGAAATATTCTTTTCATCTGTTACAACCGCGGCCTCGTCCGACCGCCGAAAGAAACACTGAAGGAACACTTTGCCATCATTGAGGCCATTGAAAAACGTGATGGCGATTTAACGGAAAAAGAGATTCGAAACCATTTACGAAAATCGCGCGATGCCGTTCTCTCGTTAAGTCGCGCATCTGAAACCGATTCATAAACAGGGGAAAATAATGAGCGACGAAAAAACAACCATGAGCCGACAGCGATTCATCCTGATCAGCATCCTTTTCTTCCACAGCATGAACACTTATATGGATCGTGCCTGCATCGCTACCGCAGCCGATTCAATGATGGGCGAACTTCATATTTCCGCCGAAATATGGGGATTGGTTCTCGGCATCTTCGGTGTGGGCTATGCGCTCTTCCAGATCCCCTCCGGTTGGTTCGCCGACAAGTTCGGCGCGCGTAAATCCCTTACTATTGTCGTCGGCGTTTGGAGCAGCTTCACCGCACTCACCGGCGCGGCTACCAATGCAATTCAACTCCTCTTTCTACGCTTCTTTTTCGGTATTGGCGAAGCAGGTGCGTTTCCAGGTGCGGCACAGGCCTTTTTTCGCTGGCTGCCCGCCAAAGAGCGCGGAATCGCGCACGGTATCAATTTTTCAGGAAGCCGTTTGGGCGGAGCTTTATCTCTGGCACTCATGCCCTGGCTGATCGGCATTCCGTGGATTGGTTGGCGAGGTATGTTTGTGATCAATGGCCTCATCGGTATCATCTGGGCTGCGGTATGGCTGGTCTGGTTCCGTGACAACCCAAAAGACAACAAGAAAATCTCCGCCGCGGAACTGGCTTATATTGAAAAGGGCCGCCTCGAGGACTTCAAGGCGAACATCAAATCCTCTTTCGCAGAGGTGTTTACATCGCTTAACATGTCGCTTGCGATGATGCAATACTTCGCCAGCAACATCACGTTTTACATCTGTCTGAGTTGGCTCCCCAAATACGTGAAGGACACATGGCCAGACCTTAGTAACACCGCACTACACACAGCCATGCCCCTGCTTTTTGCGGCTTTTGCAAACTGGACTGCGGGCACGATGGTCACGCGCATCTACGCAAAGGGTCACCACATTGCATCCCGCCGCATCACCGCAATCACCGGTTTCTCGCTAGGCATCATCGGTCTCCTGCTTGCGACGCAAACTAAGAACCTCGCATTCTTAACAACCTCTCAAGCGGAGCTTTTCTGGTTCATCGGCTGCTTTTCGCTCGCGATCTTCGGAGTCGATATGACCCTCAGCCCGAGCTGGGCCTTCTGCAATGATATCGGCGGCGGAAATTCCGGCGCGGTTTCCGGTGCAATGAACATGGTTGGAAATATTGGCGGCGCGCTCAGCATGATTATTTTCCCGCTGATGCTGAACAAAGAAACAGGCGATGCAAACGCCTTCTTTGTTCTGGCCGCAGTCGTAAACATTGGCGCTATTATCTGCTGGCTATTCATGAACCCGAACCGTCCGCGTGAAAAGGATCTTACGCCACAGAAAATCCGCGCGCGCTTTATTGCGATGATCGTTCTTTACACCGCCCTGCTCGCCGGCGCAATCGGCTACAATATGGTCAGCGGCTACCAGAAAAACAAAGCCAAGGTTTTAGAAAACAGCAGCAAGTCTGTGATTGAGGAAGTCCCAGAGACCCCGTCACTGTCCGAAGAAAATTAAACGGAGAATTAAAATGAATGCACCGAAACATGCGGTCATCACCGCATTTATCAACCAGACAAAGGACCGCTTCCATACATACAACGAACCGAAGTCGGTCGAAGAGCGATTTAAAATTGTCGCCGACCTCGAAGGATTCAGCGGTGTCGAAATTATTTATCCGTATGAGGTAAACGACATCGAAGAAACCAAAGCCGCGCTGGCAAAGTATAACCTCGAAGTCGCCGCCATTAACGTTAACGTCAAAGCCGAACCCGACTTCCGTAACGGCGGCTTGAGTTCGAATGATCCCGGCATCCGCGCCAAAGCCGTCCGCTTCATTAAAGAAGCCAAGGATTTCGCCAAAGCGGTCGGAGCCGATAAAGTTACCTGCTGCCCGCTGGGCGACGGCTACGAGTTCAGTTTCGGTTGCGATTATGCCACGATGTGGAAATACATGGTCGAAACTTTTGCCGAAGCCGGCGACTACCTGCGCGATGAAATCCCGCTGTTTGTCGAGTACAAGCCGAGCGAAACCCGCGGACGCTGTTTTGTTGATACCGCCGCAAAAGGACTCTGCCTGCTCAACGATATCGGCATCGCCGAAATGGGCATCACACTCGATTACGGCCACTCCAAATACGGCGACGAAAATCCCGCCGAAATGGTTTCGATGCTCGCGCACAGCCGATTCAAATATTACATCCACATCAACGATAACAACGGCAAGTGGGACTGGGACTATATGGCCGGTTCGCACAACTTCCTTTCATACGTAGAGTTTCTCTACTACCTGCAGGAACTCGGTTACGACGATTTCCTCACCTCCGACACCTCCCCCACCCGCTGGGACATTAAGGGAACGTTCGAGGCCAATTCTCGCCATACGAATAAGGTTTGGAAGAAGCTCTACGAAATCGACCGCGACGAATTCCGCGCGCTGATCGCCAAAGGCGATTTCCTGAAAACATGGCAGTTCATCGAAGCCAATATTTTTTCACTGTAAGGATAAGGAGCACCACGAATCTTACAAATCAGCCTGAATTTAAAGCATTCGTCTTATTCGTGGTTAAATCAAAAGGTATTTGGATATGAAAATTGCAATCGACTGCGACGATGCGGCGGTGAGTTTAAAGGCCGTTATTGTCGAACATTTAAAACGCACCGGTCGCGATATAACCGACCTTAATTATTCAGCTGGAAAAACAAATCCGCTCTATCCGGAAATCGGCTACAACCTCGCAAAAAAAATTCAGAACGGCACCTACGACCGCGGTATCCTGATTTGCGGAACAGGCCTCGGAATGGCGATGATTGCCAACAAGGTTGAGGGCGTTTATGCCGGCGTCTGCCACGACTGTTTTTCCGCCGAACGGTTGAAAAAGAGTAACGACGCCAATGTGCTCACGATGGGCGAACGCGTGATCGGCCCAGAGCTGTCGAAGATGATTGTCGATGCGTGGCTCAACTCCGAATTTTCCGGCGGAGGATCAACTGAAAAAGTCGAGCAGATGCGGCAGCTGGAAAAGGAATCATTTAGAATAATTTAATCCGCAGATTGACACAGACTGGAATCCAGAAAATCGGTGTAACCTGTGGATAGAAAAGGAAGGACAAACAATGCAGAAGATTATCAACAAGCCGAATGAAGTGGTCGATGAAATGGTGGAAGGGTTTGTAAAGGCCCATGCCGGACTGATTTCAAAAACCGACAATCCCCGTGTATTGAAATATAAGGCGGCCCCCATCGAAGGCAAAGTCGGCATCGTGACCGGCGGCGGCTCGGGGCATAAACCGGCGTTTATCGGTTACATCGGCAAAAACATGGTTGATGCAGTCGCGGTCGGCGAAATCTTTTCCTCCCCTCCGGCACAGATGTTTTACGACGCCTTTAAAGCCGCCGATTCCGGCAAAGGCGTGGCCTGCCTCTACGGCAACTATGCGGGCGACAACATGAACGTGAAGATGGCCATCGAAATGGCGGACGATGATGACATTGCAGTCAAAACCGTCGTTGCCAACGACGACGTCCCCTCCGCTCCCGGCGACCAGCTGAATAAACGCCGCGGTGTTGCGGGCGAAATCCTGATGTGGAAAGTCGGCGGCGCAAAGGCGGCCATGGGTGCAAATCTTGATGAAGTAATCGCCGCCGCGCAGAAAGCGATCAACAACACCCGCAGTATGGGCATCGGCCTCAGCCCCTGTGCGATTCCGGAAGTCGGCCATCCCAACTTTAAAATTGAAGAAGGGAAAATGGAGGTCGGCATCGGTCATCACGGCGAACCCGGTCTTGACGTGTGCGCCCTCGAAACCGCCGCACAGATTGCTCAGCGCATAGCCGATATTATCCTGCCCGACCTTCCGTTCAATTCCGGTGACGATGTCGCCGTGCTGATCTCCGGCCTCGGTGCCACCCCGCCGATGGAACTCTATATCCTCTTCAACGACGTTGAAAAAATACTGACTGATAAAGGGATTAACATCCATATTGCGTATGTCGGGAATTATTTCACGTCGCTCGAAATGGCCGGTGTGACCCTCACCCTGATGAAACTCGACGATGAACTCAAAGCCTGCATGGATTATGAATGCGACTGCATGGGGCTCACGCAGTTTGGGAGAAACTAAAATGTCAGCAGTTCCAACTTCCGAAGGAAAAGTTATCCTGTCCGCGTTGATCAAGGCGATTCAGGATAACAAGCAGTATTTAAGCGACATCGATGGACTGATCGGAGACGGCGATCACGGCGTCAACATGAACAAAGGTTTCACCCTTTGCGGCGAAGAACTGGGAGAAAAACCGGTTGATCTCTCCGAAGGGCTGAAAACCCTTTACATGATTCTGATGACCAAGATCGGCGGCTCAATGGGCCCGCTGTACGGCATGTTTTTCAAAGCCATGAGCAAAGCGTGTAAAGGGAAGGAAACGGTTGATGCAGTCACCTTCGGCGAAATGCTGATTCAGGCAAAAGAAAAGGTAATGGATATCAGCGGCGCACAGCTGGGCGACAAGACCCTGCTGGATTGCCTGATCCCTGCGGAAGAGGCCTATCAGTCTGCACTCGACGCAGGAAAATCGTTTGCTGAATGTTTAACAGCAATGTCAACTGCCGCAGAAAAAGGCCGGGACAGTACAAAGAACCTGATTGCGAAAGTCGGTCGTTCCAGCCGCCTGGGCGAACGTTCGCGGGGTGTACTCGACGCCGGTGCCACCTCCTGCTGCCTGATTTTGCAGACCTTCGCAACCACATTGCAGGAACAGATGAAATAATTTATCCACAGATTTCACCGATGTTCACAGATTACCTCACCCTTTAATCTGAGTAGTCTGTGGATTATCGAAAACAGAAGAATGAGTATGAATGCGGAACAGATAAAAACAGTAAAGGCAGAGGTCGAGAATCTCATTCAAAAATCCGGGCTCATTCTATCCCAAAACGAATGGGCGCAATTGACCGTTAATGATTTCGGGCTGGGCGACTTTTACAAGGAGGGTTTCACTTTTATTGACCTGCTGAGATCCCCGCAAATCCGCGTGTGTCTGCTGGTACTGCTGCCAAACCAAACCCTGCCGCAGCATGTGCACACGCCGTATGAAGGCGAAGCGGAAGGCAAAGAAGAAACCCTGCGCGTCCTGTATGGGCACACCAAAGTTTACATTGAGGGGCAAATCGAAACCGATGTTAAAATTCCCGAAGGCAAAGATGCCTATTACACGGCGTTAAAAGAAATTCCGCTCAATGCCGGCGGGCAGTTCTCCATCCCCCCTCAAGTAAAACACTGGTTCAAGGCCGGGCCGGAAGGATCGGTCAATATGACCTTCCAAAAGCGGGTGGATGAATCAAAGAATATTTTCGACGACCCGAATTCCACCGGGTGCCCGATCAAGCTGACGGATTGACCGGCGGATTCGAGGTGATATCCGGAAACAAAAAGGTTGAAGTACTCACCCTTATTTCCTACCTTTCGCATAGGAAATGAAACTAACCACAAAAAGTGAGTATTCCCTGCTGATACTGATTTATCTGGCCCGTAACGGCGCCGTTCCGGATTCGGGTGTTTTTGTACGCTTAGAGGAAATCTGTACGCGGTACGATCTCTCGCTGAAATATGCCGAGCAACTGATTGGAGTATTAAAACGCGCGGAACTGGTCGCAGCCCGCCGAGGCGCTGCCGGAGGTTACCAGCTGGCTAAAAGGCCCAATCAGGTTTCAATGGCACAGGTTATACGCCTGATGGACGGAGCCCTCGCACCCACCGGATCGGTCAGCGAATATTTCCCCAGCCGGACCGTTCTGGAGAAAGAAACCGGGGTGATTACCGTCATGAAAGATATCCGCGACTACATCGCCCAGAAGATGGAACGGACAACCCTGACAGATCTCGTTTAGTTTTTTTGCCGCTATTTCATACTACAAAACTAGGATTTAATTATGTTCACAGAACTTTCACTACTCGGATGGGAAGCATGGGTTACCATGGCGACCGTTGTCGCGGTTTTCCTTGCTGTGGTTTTCACCCGGCTGAGTGCTGATACAGTATTTCTCGGCGGCACCGGACTGCTGCTGGTTCTCGGAATACTTGATGCGAAAGAAGCACTGGCCGGATTCAGCTCCTCCGGCATGGTAACAGTAGGCGTCCTTTATGTCGTTGTATCCGGCCTGCAGGAAACCGGCGGACTGCAATGGATTTCCGCCCGGGTGCTCGGAACCCCCGGCTCCATCCGGAAAGCCCAGCTACGGGTTATCCTGCCCGTTCTCGGCCTGAGCGGGTTTTTAAACAACACCCCGGTTGTCGCCATGTTTATCCCCGTGGTGATGCAGTGGGCGCGCCGGATTAGAAAAAGCCCGTCCCAACTGCTGATCCCTTTAAGCTACGCCTCGATTCTCGGCGGGATGTGCACCCTGATCGGAACCAGCACAAACCTGGTGGTGAACGGTCTCTATCAAAACCGCTACCACGGGCAGGGCATCGGTATGTTTGAAATCACCCTGATCGGCCTGCCCTGCGCCGCCCTCGGGGTTGCATACCTGCTGCTCTTCGGCAAACGGCTGCTGCCCGACCAAGATTCAACCGAAACCAGCTTCGACGATCCACGCGAATATACAGTTGAGATGATTATCCCCTCCGGCAGCAATCTAACCGGAAAATCGGTCAGCGATGCCGGGCTGCGCCGGCTTCCCGGCGGCTATCTGGTAGAGATCATCCGCACCAATGAAATCCACGCCCCCGTTGATCCCGAAATGAAACTGAAGGAAAACGACCGGCTGGTATTCGCCGGCGCGGTCGAATCCATTCTTGAACTGCGCAACCACATGGATCTACAGGTGGCGGATTCCCCGCAGTTTTCACTCGAAGCCCCCCTCAGTGAACGCCGTATTGTTGAAGTGGTCGTTTCGACCACCTGCCCCGAAATCGGCCAGAAAATCCGCGAATGCAATTTCCGGAAACGATACAACGCCGCCATTCTGGCGATTGCCCGGAACGGGAGAAGAATTGAAGGCCGCATCGGCGATGTCCGGCTCAAAGCGGGTGACACCCTGCTGATCGAATCACATGCCGGTTTCGCTCCCCGCATGAAAGATTCGCGCGACTTCCTGCTTATCAGCGAGCTGCAGGATGCCGTTTTGGTTGAACACCGCCGCGCGCCGGTTGCCATACTTATTCTGACCGGCATGGTGCTCGCCGTCGCCTTTCAGCTCACCTCCATGCTCAACGCCTCTGTGATTGCCGCGATGTTGATGATGGTGTTGAAATGCAGCAATCCGAACCGGGCGCGTAAAAGTATTGAGTGGAACGTACTGCTGGTGATCGGCGCGGCGCTCGGCCTCGGTCAGGCGCTTGACACCACAGGAACGGCGGCAGTACTGGCGAACGGACTAATCGGACTCGGAAACAGCAATCCGCATGTTGCGCTTGCACTGGTTTATCTGGCGACCACGGTTTTCACCGAAATGATCACCAATAATGCGGCGGCCGCGCTTATTTTCCCGATTGCCATGAACGCGGCCGAAGCCCTCGGCGTTGCCGCCGAACCCTTTGTCTTCTGTATCATGATCGGCGCGTCCGCCAGCTTTGCCACACCGATCGGCTACCAAACCAACCTCATGGTGTTCGGCCCCGGAGGCTACCGGTTCAGCGACTTTTTCAGGATCGGGCTTCCCATGAATGCGATCATCGGCATTACCGCCGTTCTGCTCGCCCCGCTCATTTGGCCGTTCTGACCGAAAAAAACCCCGACGAATACGGCGGGGTTTTCAAGGAAGCCAGCTTCTGGTTTAGAGTGATGCGTACTCTTTTACGAGAGCATTTCCGACGATGTCGCGCTGGATCTGGTTGGTGCCTTCATAGATCTGGAGAATCTTGGCATCGCGCATCATTTTTTCGACGGGGTATTCTTTCATGAAGCCGTATCCGCCGAACACCTGTACGGCATCGGTGGTGACGGACATGGCGACGTCGCCCGCATAGTACTTGCACATGGCGGAAACCTTGGAAACATCCTTTGCGCCGGAGTCGATGGTGCGGCAGGCGGCATAGGTGATCGCGCGCGCAGTTTCAACCTTAGTGGCCATTTCGGAGAGCATCCAAAGCAGGCCCTGATTGGCGATAATCGGCTTGCCGAACTGTTTACGGACTTTGGCATATTTGACGGCTTCATCGAGCGCGCCCTGTGCGAGGCCGACGCCCTGCGCGGCGATACCCGGACGGGAGATGTCGAACGTTTTCATGGCGAGCAGGAAGCCCATGCCTTCGCGACCGATCAGGTTTTCTGCCGGTACTTCGCAGTCTTCGAAAATCAGTTCGCGGGTGGCGGAGGCGCGGATACCGAGTTTGTCTTCTTTTTTGCCGAAGCTGAAACCGGGGGTATCTTTTTCAACGATGAAACAGGAAACACCGCGGGCACCGCGGGCTTTATTGGTTACGGCAAAGACGGTGTAGATATCGGCTTCACCGCCGTTGGTGATCCACTGCTTGGTTCCGTTGAGGATATATTTGTCGCCCTTTTTAACAGCGGTGGTCTGAATTCCGGCGACGTCGGAACCGGCATTGGGTTCGGTGAGTCCGTAAGCGGCCCATTTTTCGCCGGAAGCCAGCGGGGGAAGGTATTTCTTTTTCTGTTCATCAGAAGCACCGAGCAGAATCGGGTCAGCGCCGAGGGCGTTGGCCGCGTAGGAGACGGAAACGCCGATACAGTATTTCGACATGGTTTCAACCGCCATGCAGAAGCTCAGCTGATCCGCGCCGAACCCGCCGTATTCCTCCGGAATATAAAGCCCCATCAAATCCATCTGGGCGAGTTCTTTGAGCAGTTCCGACGGAAAGATGCCTTTTTCGTCCAGCTCCGCGCGAACCGGCACAATGCGTTCTTTCCCGAAATCGTCGATCAAATTAATAATTTCCTGCTGCTCTTCGGTGATACCCCAATCAATGTTTGCCATTTCCTTCTCCTTGTTAGTTAAACCATTTTTTAATACTGATTTTTGAATTTTGATTTTCGGAACTCAGACGGCGTTGGCCTTTACACGAAAAACTGTCGCAGACAGACAAATCAAAAATCGGCATTCAAAAATCAAAAATTTATTATTCCCCCTGCGCTTCCAGAAAACGTTCGGCTTCGAGCGCGGCGGCGCAACCGGTTCCGGCGGCGGTGACGGCCTGGCGGTAAACGGCGTCCGCGACATCGCCGGCGGCATAAACACCGGGGAATTTTGTTTTTACCCCGGTTGAAATCAGATAGCCGGCTTCATTCTTTTCAAGCTGATCGAACGCATCGGTATTCGGTTTATGCCCGATGGCTGAAAAATATCCGGCAGCCGGAATTTCGGTCATTTCGCCGGTTTTCACGTTTTTAATGCGTACAGCCGTAACGCCGGAATCATCGCCCAAAATCTCATCAATCACCGAATTCCACGCCATTTCAATTTTGGGATTGTTGACCGTCCGATCGGCCATGATTTTGGAGGCGCGCAGTTCGTCGCGGCGGTGCACGAGCGTAACTTTTGAGGCGAAGCGGGTCAGGAACTGCGCCTCTTCACAGGCGGTATCGCCGCCGCCGACAACCACCACCGGGACATCTTTATAAAAAGCCCCGTCGCAGGTGGCGCAGGCGGAAACCCCGCGGCCCATAAATTTCTGTTCGGATTCGATGCCGAGATATTTCGCCGTTGCGCCGGTTGCGATAATTACCGTCTTTGCTTCAATCGGATCGCCGGCCATCATTTCGAGCTTAAACGGACGCTGTGAAAAGTCGGCTTTTGCGACGGCGTCGTATTCCATAAATTTTGCACCGAAACGTTCCGCCTGTTTTTTCAGCCGATCCATCAATTCCGTTCCGTCGATCCCTTCCGGAAATCCCGGGAAATTTTCCACTTCGGTCGTGGTGGTCAGCTGTCCGCCGGGCTGCATCCCTTCAATCACAAGCGGCTCAAGGTTGGCGCGGGCGGTATAAATGGCAGCAGTCAGACCGGCAGCGCCGGCTCCGATAATTACGACTTTTTCCATACTCTGGACTCCTGAATAAAATTCGATTTAATAATCGGGAGATTGTACCGTCCGAAGCCCGGAATTAAAGCCCATAATCGGAACTTCTGCATCCATTTCTGCTCAATGGAAACGGGAGAATATCCCCCTTCAGATACATATTAGAATGATTTGTTACTTCGTTTGATCAGGACATCGCTTTCGCACAGACCGCAGTCTATTTGTTGCAACTTCAGCACGAACTCGTACAAGTAGTTAAGCATCCGACGAGTTGACACAAGGAGATAATCTTCCTTTAATCACGTCATGAAATTGATAGATCAACACAGAGACGAAATCCTCGATGCCTGCCGCGAAAGCAAGGTAAAGGAACTTCATGTGTTCGGCTCTGTGTTGACGGATGAGTTTTCAAAAGAAAGTGATGTCGATTTTGCTGTAGACTTTGGCCGCACAGATTTCAACGGCAGCTTTGCTCAATTCATTAAATTTAAAGACAGATTGGAAGCCATCCTTGATCATGAAATCGATTTGGTTTCATTAAATGCTGTTCGCAACCCGGTATTCGCACAAAACCTTGATCGCACAAAGGAATGCGTTTATGCCGCATGATCCGCTCAAACTGATCGAGGACATTCGGGGTTCAATTCAGGAAATTGAATTATTTTGCAAAAACAAAGAGTATTCTGATTTCGAAAAAGACCTACAACTTCAACGTGCCATTGAGCGCGAAATTGAAATCATCGGCGAGGCGTTAAACCGCCTCATCCGAATCGATGAAGAAAAGGTTGAAACTTCGATCCCCGAATATCGGTCAATCATTGGACTCCGCAACATCATCGCTCATGGTTACGACGTTATTGATTCAATGATAATATGGGACGTAGTAATCAACCATATTCCAATTCTCGCCTCTCAGATTGAGGAATACTGACCCTCTCTACACAAAAAAGCGCGGAACCTTCCGCCCCACGCTTTTTTGACAGGAACCGTTCGCCGAACGGTCCGAGGCGCGCTCGGTGAGCACACCCCCTACCAGTCGGTTTACGATGCTTTCATGGCCGCGATCTGTTTCTGGAATTCCGGCACAATCTGGTGCAGGTCGCCGATGAGGCCGAAATCGGCGACATCGAAGATCGGCGCATCGGGATCTTTGTTGATCGCGATGATCAGGTCGGAACTCTGCATCCCGGCGAGGTGCTGAATGGCCCCGGAAATTCCGCAGGCGATGTAAACCACCGGACAAACGGTTTTACCGGTCTGCCCTACCTGATGGTGATGCGAAATCCAGCCGGCATCGACCGTTGCACGGGATGCGCCGACGGCTGCGCCCATTTCGGCGGCGAGGTCGTAGATGATTTTAAAGTTTTCGGGTTTGCCGACACCGCGTCCGCCGGAAACGATAAACTGCGCGGCGTTGAGGTCGATGGTGTTGCTGTCGGCTTCGTGAACCGATTCGATGCGGCGCATCCGTTCCGGCACGCCGGAAAGATCGACTTCATATTTAACCTGTTCGCCGGATTCGCTATCGGAGAGCTTGGTTTTCTTAAATACGTTCGAACGGACGGTGGCCATCTGCGGGCGATGATTCGGGCAGATAATGGTGGCCATAATATTGCCGCCGAACGCCGGACGGGTCTGCAACAGATTCCCTGCTTCAACATCAAAATCGAGTTCGGTGCAGTCGGCGGTCAGGCCGGCATCAACCATTACGGCAACGGTCGGGGCCAAACTGCGCCCGATGGTCGTTGCGCCGTACAGGACAATTTCGGGTTTCTTTTCGTTGATCAGCTGGGCGACTGCGCGGGAATAGTAATCGTTCTGATAGTTTTCCAGTTTCGGATCGGCGATGGTGTAAACC
>QKFE01000038.1 GCA_003252225.1 Kiritimatiellales bacterium
AAGACATTTGCATCGCGCAGATCCGGTGCGCATTCGACGCGCGTAACCGTTAAGGCCGCCGAATCAAAATCCGACATTGAAAAATTGCGCTGAATATCCTCCGCAATTTCGCGCTTCAGCAGTTCGTTCACTCTAACCAGGCGTGGTGTTCCCATAACATTTTCCTCGAAAAACGCGCTACTATAGGCCAGCTGGCCGAAATTTCCGCAAAAAACAAAAACAAATTTTCACTCATCCGCCGGGGGACTGGGGACGCTTCGGCAGAGGCGCAGGCCCAGGCGGCCATACTTGAAGTCGGGCCGGTAGCGGAAACGGTGAGCCGAACGGCAGATTCGCGCCGTATGCGACCACGATCCGCCCCGGAGTACGCGGTAGGTTCCGTAGGGCGAGCCCGTCGGGTTTTTCACCTTCCCGGCGTCATAGTCGCCAAACCAATCCGAGCACCACTCCCACACATTTCCGTGCATGTCATACAAACCAAACGCATTCGGCTCAAAACGACCGACCGCGATCGTGGTTCTTTGATATTTCCCCTTTAATCCGTCCCCGAAAAGGGAGTTTTCGGCGGAATAGTTTTTTAGCTGGTCGCGGCCGTCGCCGTACGAAAAGGCGGTGGTTGTTCCCGCCCGGCAGGCATATTCCCACTGCGCTTCGGTCAGCAGGCGGTATGTGCCTTCGGGTACGCCTTCGAGCGCGCACAGTTTTTTCAGGAAAAGATGGCAGTCGTTCCAGCTGACCATCTCCACCGGGGCCGCACTCCCCATCTGCTTATTATAGGAAGGATTGCTCCCCATCACCCGTTCCCATTGGCCCTGAGTCACTTCGTATTTTCCGCAATAGAACGGCTTTGTGATGATCACATTGCGCTGCGGATGTTCCCGGTTATAACTCCGGCTGGATTCCGCTTTCATTGAGGCCAGCTGTTCCGATTCCGGGGTTCCCATCAGAAAATCACCCGCCGGAATCAATCGGAATGAAATACCGGATTCTTTGCTGATCACTTCCAGCGGGGTATCGGCGGTCACCGCCTCTTTTTGCGCCGTCTGGGCCGCAAGACTTCCCGGCGCCAGCCCTCTCAAATCCGCATATACCGCATTTTCAACCGCCGTCAGATCATGGCGGACAGCTTCCTGCATACGGCGGTGTTTCATCTCTTTAAGCTCAAGGGTCAGGGCTACCGCCCCCCAAACGAGTAACGCCAGAACTCCGGTCAGAATAAGTGCAATCTGCTGCCGTTTCTTCCGCGCCGCTATCTTTGCCGCCTTTTCAAATAGGTCCGTCATTACATTTTCCTTACCCACGCAAAGACAAGCTAGCAGGGGAGAAAAACGGGAGCAATTACCAAGCCATTTCTTTTAATCCGGGGGGCAGTCGCTATTTGCCTTGCCGCCTGTTTTCCTGCGGTTTCCAGATTTTGACCTGTTTCATTTCGCGGCCCCATTTGAGGGCTTTGCGGTGAGAGGGGAAGAAGAGGTCGATGTGGTTGCCTTTAATGGCGCCGCCGATGTCTTCGACGCGGCCCCAGCCGTAGTCGGGAATATACATGACGGTGCCGAAGGGGTAATAGCGGGTGTCGGCGGCGATCGTGCCCCAGTCGGCGGTTGTTCCGGCGGCGGTGATACCGACCATTTTGGGTTCGCCTTTCATCGGGCCGGCGGCGACGACGGGCTTGAATCGCCAGTTGCGTTTCCAGCCGCAGCATTTGCCGCATTCGCAATACCCGGTGGTTTCCATCATGACGATTTCAGGTTTCTGACTGCGCGGGATTTTGTATTTGTTCCCCCACGATGCGCAGCCTGTTAAAAAGGAGATGCAAAACAGGGGTAAAATAAATCTCACGAAGGCACGAAGATACGAAGGTTTTATTGAGTTTCTTTGTGGCTTTGTGTCTCCGTGAGAGAATAAGGCGGTAAATAGTTTCATGAAACGTCTCCGGACCAGATGGTTTCGATCCCGTTGGGGGTTTTAAGTAAAAGTTCGCCGTTTTCGCCGTATCCGGCAAGGGTGCCTGTTTTTTTTATGCCGCCGTCGTGCACGGTCAGCGGTTTGCCGATGGGGCCGGATTTTTGCGTCCAACTTTCGCGGAGGGCGGAAAAACCGCCGTTTTCCCATTGGCTGATCCAGCGGTCGAGCAGGGGTAAAAGAGCTTCGAGGGTTGGGCTGATTCCGAAGGCGTTTCCGGTTTCGATGAGCATGGAGGTGGCAGGGCGGTCGATGGCGGCGGCCTCTTCGGTGGTCATATTTACATTGAGCCCGATTCCGACGATAATGCCGGCCCTCCCGTTGTTTTCAACGCGTTCGGAAAGAATGCCGCATATTTTCTTATCGCCGACGAGCACGTCGTTGGGCCATTTGGGTGCGGCGGTGATTTTGTCCTTATTTAAATATTCGGTGACGGCGAGGGCGGCGGCCATGGTGAGGGAGGGGACGGCGGCGAGTTCGCAGGCGGTTCCTATATATAGGGAAAAGCACAGGTTGGTGTTCGGGGCGGCCTGCCACTTGCGTCCGGAACGGCCGCGTCCGGCGGTTTGTTCGCGGGCGGCGATAACGGTTCCGGAGGTCAGGTCTGAATCCTCTGAAAAAAGGTCGCGCAAACAGGTGTTTGTGGAGCCGAGCCGGTCGTGCCATTCAACATGAAACTGCATTCGTTATTATCCCTTTATTTAAATTGGGTTCCATTAGCGGAGCCGTTAATAAAAACACGGTTTTTCACTAGCCCTGCTGAAACAAAAACCGTATACAAGGCGCTCATTTTATCAAATTAAGGAGTCAAAAGAAGATGGAAAATATCATGGATGGTGTGTTCCTGATGGTGATCGGGATGACAACTGTATTTATCTTCCTCGTACTGCTGATCGGCGCCATGAACGGCTCGACAGCATTCTTCCGCAAATTTGCGCACCTCTTCCCGGAGGAAACAAAAGCAGCCCCTAAAAAAGCAGCACCGGCAACCGATCCTTCCGCCGAAATCGCAGTGGTAATGGCGGCTATCCGGGCTAAGCGCGGGTAAACATTTTAATAATTAATCAGGAGAAAAATCGTGGCTAAAAAAACAATCCATATTATGAACACCGCGTTTCGCGACGGGTTCCAGTCCGTCTACGGCGCGCGCGTACTGACCGAAGATTTCCTGCCGGCTGTTAAAGCCTGTGTTGAAGCAGGGCAGACCCATTTTGAAGCCGGCGGCGGCGCCCGCTTCCAGGCTCCGTTCTTTTACTGCAACGAGTCCGCCTTCGATATGATGGACAAGTTCCGCGCAACCGCCGGACCGAACGCCGACCTGCAGACGCTGGCCCGCGGTATCAACGTGGTTGGCCTCGATTCGCAGTCGCGCGATATTATCGACCTGCATGCGAAGCTCTTCAAAAAGCACGGCATCACCACCATCCGTAACTTTGACGCGCTCAACGACGTCAACAACCTGATCGACTCCGGTAAATCCATCACCAACCACGGACTGAATCACGAAGTGGTCGTCACGATGA
>QKFE01000188.1 GCA_003252225.1 Kiritimatiellales bacterium
CACAGAGCATTTTGAAATATTCGAGTTTCTGTTCCGGATCCATCGGATCGGGCAGTGCCTGATTGCCGTCACGCATATCCACCGAACACCAGATCGGCGCTTTCGTGATGCTTTTCGACGGCCACCGGCGGTCGGGCAAATCAATCATTTCCGGGATTTTATATTTCGGCACACTCATTTTTCTCTCCTAAAAACGGGGCATAATTTAAACAACCCCGGCTATCGATTCCATTTCATTCAATCAAAACTTAACCGCGAATGAACACGAATAGACACGAATACTCTTCTGCTTCTGCCTAATTATCCATTCGCGCTCATTCGTGTTAATTCGTGGTTCAATTACACAAAAAAACCCCCGCAGTTTCCCGCGGAGGTTTAAAATCGGTTAAACTTTTCAGCAACCTATAGGCAAACCGCCCCCGCAGGATCATTCCCAGTGAGTAGCAGGCCCAGCAGCAGATTGTTGAATTCGTTTCTCATAATGATCCGAAAAATAGTCCCACTCTCGGAGTCAGTCAACCCTTATATTTCTGCCTGCCAGATCAAAATAGAAACAAACCTGAGAGTACCTGACTGAATCCCGGCAACACTCAACTTGCGGGAAACAATAAACTACTCATTAGGCATTCGGATTAGCGACCAGCACCAAACTCATTAATTTCCATACAAAAGGTTTTATTGTCGGTGACGGTCAGAATGCGCTTTTCCGACATACGGTACTGAACCGCGTCCACGTCCACCTCTGAGGGGAGGATATTAATTATATTCCCCGCATCAGCCAGACCAATCAACCGCGTTCGTTTATCCGGGCGCTTCACGAATTGGTTCAGCGCTGAGTCCAGAATAAAAGCATATCCTTCAACCCGTGCAATTGAATCGTTGGCCTGAATCACCTCACCGACAAAATGACGTCGTAAGTCACCATCGAACCCTCGGCGTATCGCTAAATGAATCTTTTCTCCTGGACTGAGAATCATCGTTTCACTCCTGTTCGTTTTTAGATTTCCGCTTTGGGGTAGGAGCCGAGGACGGTCATGAGGGTGCAGTGTTCATGCAGTTCGGAGAGGGCGCGTTTGATTTGGGGATCGTCGGCATGGCCGTCGATATCGACAAAGAAGTAGTATTCCCAGTTTTTGCTGCGGCTGGGGCGCGACTCGATTTTGGTCATGTTGATGTTGTCGGCTTTGAAGACGGAGAGCGCATCGTAGAGCGCGCCGACTTTATGTTTTACGCCGAAGACGATGGAGGTTTTATCGCAGCCGGTCGGGGCGCTGTAGTCGCGGCCGATCACGAGGAAACGGGTGGTGTTTGCCTGCATGTCCTGAATGTTTTCGGCGAGCACTTCGATGTTGTACATATCGGAAGCCATCACACTGGCCACCGCCGCAGCACCGGGGGTTTGCAGTGCGAGCTGGACGGCTTTGGTTGTGCTTTCGACGGGCGATAGTTTGGCATTCGGCAGATTTCCGGCGAGCCAGGCGCGGCACTGCCCGAAAGCTTCCTGTTTACTGAAGATCAGGTTGATTTCGTCTTTCGCGTGTTTGGAGAGCAGGGTCAGTGAAATCGGCAGGTAAATTTCGGCGCAGATTTTCAGGGGGGTGTTTGCAAACTGATCGAAGGTATGCGTCACGGCGCCTTCGGTGGAGTTTTCAACGGGTACCACGCCGTAGTCGGCGGTACGGTTTGCAACGCGGTCGAAGACTTCGGCAATTGTGCTGGTAGGTATATAATCAACACTGACCCCGAATTTATTGCGCGCCGCCTGATGGGTGAAGGTGGCCTCGGGGCCGAGATAGGCGATTTTCATTTCCGTTTCGAGCGCGAGCGCGGCGGACATGATTTCGCGGTAAATCGCGTGGGCGGATTCTTCGGGCAGCGGGCCTTTGTTCAGCTTTTTGATCTTTTCAAATACAGCCCGTTCGCGCGACGGCACATAAATTTCCGCTCCGGTCTTTTTCTTTTCTTCGCCGATTTTCAGCACCACATTAATCCGCTCGTTTAAAAGGCGCACGATTTCCGAATCGAGCGAATCAATCTGCTCTCTTAAATGATCAAGGCTCATTTTAATCTACATCCCCGTTTTTTGTTTCTGAGGTATTTCCACCCGTTTCAATCTCTTCGTCCAATGCGGCCAGCGATTCATCCGCAACCATTTCATCTGCGGGTTGCCGGTTCTTTCCCAGTTCCTTTTCGATCTCTTCGAAGGTTCCGGTCGTTTCTCTCTTTTTCTCTTCCACCGGCATGGCCCGTTTCAGCTCTTTACTGCCCGGCAGATCGTCGATGTTGTTAATTCCGAAGTGCTCCAAAAACCGGGTAGTGGTTCCGAACAGCCAGGGACGGCCCGGCAGCTCACTGCGGCGGACGACGCGAACCAGCTGCATATCGATCAGCTTCCGCAAAACCGCATCCACCGAAACACCGCGCACTTCTTCAATTTCAGAGCGCAAACAGGGCTGGCGATAGGCCACTATCGCCAGCGTTTCCAGTGCCGGTTTTGAGAGACGCATCGTCTGATTCTTTTCCAAAAGCGCGCGGACGAACGGCCCGCAGGAAGCATCGTTCTGCAACCGGTAGGCGCCGGCCACGAGGGCCACATTCAACCCAACCTTCGCTTTTTCCAAATCTTCGGAGAGCTGTTCAACAGCCCCGGTGATCTGCTCATCGGTTGCTTTGGCATACTGCTCGTACGGCCCGCCGAAACCGTTGCCGGTTTCAATCATTGCTTTACGGATGCGCTTCACCGTCAGCGGTTCTTTTGCCGCAAACAACAGCGAACCGACGATCTGCTTCAGCTCGGGAAGTACATCGACTGTGCTTTCGCTCATGCGTCCCTCCGAACCGGCTTAAAACTCCTCTTCATCTTCATCTTCATCTTCGAATTCGTCTTCATCTTCATCGTATTCTTCTTCATACAGATCATCCGGATCATCTCCGTAAGCACTCATGATTTCCTCCTTGGTTTTATTGTTTTCTGATTCTTCCATATCCACGGCGCTTTCAACAATCATATCGCCGAGGTCAAATTCCGGGTGGGGCACCTCCGGTTCATCCGGAGAAAACACCGGCTCGGGTTCCGGCTCGCGCGGTTCCACCACAATTTCCCCGAAATGACTATCCTGCACCGCCGCGATCTTATTGAGCTTAATCAGCTCCAGCACCGCCAAAAAGGTGCAGACAATCTCCTGCCGCGACTGCATCCCGCAGAAAAGATCGGTGATGCAGATCCGCTTCGCGATTTTCAGGTTTTCGACAATATAGCTGACTTTCTGCGAAACCGTGAATTCCTCGGCAAAAATCTCGTGAAGGTTTTCTTCCTTCACTTTGCCCAGCGCATCGTTCAGCGCGGTGATCAGATCGAAAATACTGGCATCCTTCAAATCCACATCCGGCGGTGCGCCCAATTCAACGTGATCGCTTTCCCGCCCGAACACATTTTCCTGATGCAGCTCCAACACTTCCAGATAATCCGCCGCATCCTTGAATTTTTTATACTCCACCAGCTGGCGCACCAGATCCCAGCGCGGATCGTCCTCTTCCTCGTCCTCCTGCTCCCGCCGCTCCTCCACCGGCAAAAGCATCCGGCTTTTAATCAGCATCAGCGTCGCCGACATGACGATGAAATCGCCGGCAATGTTGAGATCGAGCACCTTCATCAAACTGAGATATTCCATATACTGGTCGGTAATGCGCCCGATCGGAATATCGTAAATATCCACCTCGTCCTTTTTAATCAGATACAAAAGCAGATCCAGCGGCCCCTCGAACACCTCGAGCGAGACCTTATAATCGTCGTTAATTAATTCCATCTGCGAGCTCACATCCGTTCACATTCAAATTTTCGATTGGCGATTTGTGATTTGCCGGTTTTCGGTAGGGACAGTTCGACGAACTGTCCGCGGCGGTTTCATCGAAACCGCCCTACCAGAGGCTAACGCCGACCGAATTCAATAATTCGAAAATCAAAATTAAAAATCCAAAATCAGACAAGCCCCACGGCTTGTCGTGCCTTGTTTAACGTTTCTCTGGCTAAAATCGACGCCTTTTCCGCTCCGGCTCTCAGAACGTCTTCTACATAGTCCATGTTCGCTTCCAACTCGCGGCGCTTCTCGCGCATCGGCGCAAAATGTTCGTTGAGTTTTTCGAGCAGTTCCTGTTTCGCGTGGCCGTACCCCATTCCGCCGGCGCGGTAGCGTTCCGCCAGCGCCGCCTGTTCATCCTCCGTCGAAAGCAGTTTATAGAGGGCGAACACATTGCAGGTGTCGGGATCTTTCGGGTCATCGAGCTCTTTACTGTCCGTCACAATCGACATCACCCGTTTTTTCAGCGGCTTGCCTTCGGCAAAAATCTCGATGGTGTTGTCGTACGACTTCGACATTTTCTGCCCGTCAACGCCCGGAACGACCGCCACGCTTTCACGAATAGAGGGTTCCGGAATGGTGAACACTTCGCCGTACTGGTTATTAAATTTAATCGCCAGATCGCGCGTCACTTCAACGTGCTGTTTTTGGTCGCGCCCCACCGGCACCACATTCGAATTTACCGCCAGAATATCCGCCGCCATTAAAACCGGATAGGCGAACAAGCCGTGCGTCGCCGCAATCCCTTTCGCGGTTTTGTCTTTATAGGAATGGCACCGTTCCAGCAAACCCATCGGGCAGAGGCAGGAAAGCAGCCACGCCAGTTCGTGCACTTCCGGCACATCGCTCTGCCGGTAAAACGCCGTCTTTTCCGGGTCGATCCCGCAGGCTAAAAAGTCCAGCGCCACATCGGTCGTCATTTCCCGCAGCGCAGCGCCGTCGCTCACCGACGTCAGCGCGTGGTAATTCGCGATAAACAGATAGGCCTCGCCCTGCTCCTGCAGCTCGATCGCCGGCTTCATCATTCCAAAATAGTTGCCGATATGCAGTTTGCCCGAAGGCTGAATACCCGAAAGAATCCTCATAAAAGCTCCGCTTTTACCGTTATCAGTTAATCGTTAATGGTTATCAGCTGGGCGGTTTTCCCGATAACGAATAACCGATAACTGACAACCAGCAACCCCCGGTTGCCAAAACAGAGCCCGTTTTTACCCGTTCTCCCCGCCCCATTCAAATCCCAAAAAACTCCAATCCGGGGAAGGGGAAAACGGGGGCGCGGGGGAGAAAGGGGGGAAAGAACCGCACGCGCGCGATCTGCATATTTTATTACCATTTTACTCACTATTTGTTTTGAACACCATTCCCGCCAAGGGTATCTATTTATTTACGGATGGAGGAATGAGATGAAAAAAACGAAACCCATTCTGTTTCCAGTAGCTGCATTAATTACAGGCTTCTTGCTTCGCGGCTTTTTTGCCCCCTCTCCCCAAAAACCTCAAACAGCAAACACCCAACCCCAAAACACCATTTGGACCTGTTCGATGCACCCGCAGATTCAGCTGCCGGAATCCGGGCAGTGCCCGATCTGTTTTATGGATCTGATTCCGCTGGAGGCGGAACCGGGCGGCGGGGAACGGGAAATCAGAATCAGCCCGTATGCGGCGAAATTGGCGGAACTGGAAACGGTACCGGTTGAGCGGCGGTTTGCGGCGGCGGAAATCCGGATGGTCGGCAAAGTGGATGTTGACGAAACCCGGCTTTATACCATTTCGGCGTGGGTGCCGGGCCGTATTGACCGGCTGTTTGTGGACTACACCGGAATGCCGGTCAACAAGGGCGATCATCTGGCCGAGATTTACAGCCCCGAACTGCTCAACGCACAAAAGGAGCTGTTTTACGCCATCCGCCAGAATCCGGCGATGGTCGATTCTGTGCGCGAACGTTTCCGGCTTTGGGGGTTTAACGCGGAGCAGATTGATGAAGTTGAAAGGCGGGGCGAACCGACCGATCACCTGACGATTCACGCGCCGGCGGGCGGGATTGTCGTGCACCGGAATGCCACCGAGGGCATGTATGTTGAAACCGGAACCGAACTGCTTAAAATCGCCGATCTTTCGCGGGTATGGGTGAAACTGGATGCCTATGAAAGCGACCTGCAATGGCTGCGCTATGGCCAAACCGTCGAATTCACCGCCGAGGCCTTTCCGGGCGAAATCTTCAAAGGAACCGTTTCGTTCATCGACCCCGTGATTGATGAAATGACGCGTACCGCAAAAGTGCGGGTAATTGTTGAAAATGCGGACGGCCGACTGAAACCCGGTCAATTTGTCCGCGCAACGGCCCGCCCGGAAATCGGTTCAAACGGGCAGGTGCTCAACCCGGATCTCGCGGGAAAATGGATCAGCCCGATGCACCCGGAAGTGGTGAAGGATGAACCCGGTTCGTGCGATGTGTGCGGTATGCCTTTAGTAACGGCGGAATCGCTCGGTTACGTCGCATCGGAAGACGATGAAAACGCCCCGCTCGTGGTGCCTGCGGCGGCGGTGCTGAAAACCGGAAAACGGGCGGTTGTGTATGTCAAACTGCCCGATGCCGAAGAACCCGCTTACGAAGGCCGTGAAATCACTGTCGGCGCAAAACTGGGCGATGTTTACCTCGTGAAAAGCGGCCTTAAAGAGGGCGAACAGGTGGTGACGCGCGGCGCGTTCAAACTCGATGCCGAGCTCCAGCTGCAGGCCAGACCCAGCATGATGTCGATAGAGAGCGAAGAGCAGGGAGCGGAAAGCGGGGAGTTTACGCCGCAGACCCTTTGCCCGGTGATGGGCAACCCGATTAATAAAGAGGTCTTCGCGGATTACGGCGGATACCGGATCTATTTCTGCTGCCACGGCTGCGACAGCGCGTTTCTCGAAGATCCCGAAAAATATATCGGGCAGATGAAGTCCGAAAATATCGCCATCGAAAAAACGGAGCACCGCCATGCTCATTAACGTTGAACATCATTCACCACGAAGAGAAGAAGCCCACGAAGCAGAGAGCAATGCCACTTCGTGGTTAAAAACAGGTTGACCGATGAATCAAACACCGGAGCAAAAGTCGGCGGTTGGGAGGCTGATTTTATTCTGCCTTAAAAACCGGCTGATTGTCGTGTTGCTGACGATGGGTATGATTTTCAGCGGCCTGCTGGTGGCCCCTTTCGACTGGAAACTGGGCGGACTCCAGCGCTACCCGGTTTCGGTCGACGCCATTCCCGATATCGGCGAAAACCAGCAGATTGTTTTCACAGAATGGATGGGGCGCTCGCCGCAGGATGTCGAAGATCAGATCGGTTATCCGCTGACCGTGCAGCTGCTTGGTATTCCCGGCGTTAAAACCGTACGCTCCTATTCGATGTTCGGCTTCTCCTCCATTTACATCATCTTCAAAGAGAACGTCGATTTTTACTGGTCGCGCAGCCGCATCCTCGAAAAACTCAACAGCCTTCCGGCAGACATGCTGCCCGACGGCGTTCAGCCTGCGCTCGGCCCGGATGCCACCGCGCTCGGTCAGGTTTTCTGGTACACACTCGAAGGGCGCGACCCGGCAGGCAACCCTACCGGCGGGTGGAATCCGGAGGAACTGCGAACCGTGCAGGACTGGTATGCCCGTTACTGGCTGCTCTCAGCCGAAGGCGTTTCCGAAGTGGCCTCCATCGGCGGGTTTGTCCGCGAATATCAGGTGGATGTTGACCCCGACGCGATGCGGGCATACGGCGTTGGAATTGACGATGTTTACCGCGCCATCCAAAGCGCCAACATTGACGTCGGCGCAAAAAATCTGGAGGTCAATGCAGTTGAATATTTCATCCGCGGCGTCGGCTTTATTCAGTCGGTCGAAGACCTCGAAAACAGCGTCATCAAAGTCAATTCAGACCATATCCCGGTGCTGGTGAAACATATCGCCGAAGTCAACCTCGGCCCGGCACAGCGGCGCGGGGCACTCGATAAAGGCGGCGCGCCCGCTGTCGGCGGCGTCGTGGTTGCACGCTATGGCGAAAACCCGCTCAACGTGATTCAGAACGTGAAGGAAAAAATCGCCGCAACCGCCCAAAGCCTTCCAAAAAAAACACTGGCCGACGGCACCGTCAGCCAACTCACCGTCGTTCCGTTTTATGACCGAACCGGCCTGATTTATGAAACGCTCAACACACTCAACGACGCCATCATCCAGCAAATCCTGATCACCATCATCGTGGTGCTGATTATGGTGATGCACCTGCGCAGCGGGCTGGTGATCAGCACCATGCTGCCGCTGACCGTACTGCTCTGTTTCATCGGAATGAAGCTGTTTAACGTGCAGGCCAACATCGTCGCCCTTTCCGGCATCGCCATCGCCATCGGCACCATCGTCGATATGGGCATCGTCATCTGCGAAAATATACTGAAGCATCTGAATAACCTCACCACGGAGGACACAGAGGAACACAGAGGTATTTCCTCCGTGAACTCTGTGACCTCTAGCGAAGCGGGTGGTAAAAAAGAAAACCAGAAATTGGAGACTGTACATCGAGCCGCGGCGGAGGTCGGAAGCGCGGTACTCACTGCGGTTTTAACCACCGTGGTCAGTTTCCTGCCCGTTTTCACGATGATCGGTGCCGAAGGAAAACTGTTTAAACCACTCGCCTTCACAAAAACCGTTGCCCTCGTTGCCTCCATCGTTATCGCCCTCACGATTCTGCCGGTGTTGGCGTACACGTTTTTCGGCAAAGGCAGAGACGACTGTCTCAGCCGTCCGCGGCGCTTTCGTCGAAAGCGCCCTACCTTGCTTTATCTTCTCCCTACCCTGCTCACCATCCTTTTTGTCGGTGTTTGGCTGACGGCAGAATGGCGGCCGCTGGGGCTGCAAACCTCCTTTATTTTCAACCTCCTTTTTGTGGGCCTGCTGATTGCCGGGCTTTTGGTTGCGTTTAAAATCTTCCAGTATTTTTACCCCCGTATTTTAAACTGGTGCCTGCAAAACAAGCTCAAGTTTTTAAGCATTCCGGCCATCCTGCTGATCTTCGGATTAACCAGCTGGCTCGGTTTCGCAAAGACGTTCGGCTGGATGCCCGATGCCATCGAAAAAACCCCGCCGATTCAAAAAGCGGCGCACTGGTTTCCCGGCTTCGGCAAGGAGTTTATGCCCAATCTGGATGAGGGTTCTTTTCTTTGGATGCCCACGACGATGACCCACGCTTCGATCGGCGAAGTGATCGATATTTTGGAAAAACAGGATAAGGCGTTTCAGTCGATCCCCGAAATTGAATCCGCCGTCGGCAAATTGGGCCGCGCCGAAACACCGCTCGATCCGGCGCCGATTTCGATGATTGAAACGGTCATTAATTATAAACCCGAATACCGCACCGATGAACACGGGAACAAAATCAGGCAGTGGCGCGACCACATCAAATCGCCCGATGATATCTGGGATGAAATTGTGGCGGCGGCCAAAATACCCGGCACCACCTCCGCGCCGGAACTCCAGCCGATTGCCGCGCGAATCGTGATGCTGCAAAGCGGCATGCGCGCGCCGATGGGCGTGAAAGTACAGGGTCCTGATTTGGAAACCATCGAAACCGTCGGCCTCGAAATTGAGCGACTGCTCAAAGAAATCCCCTCCGTTTCTCCGGCCACCGTGATTGCCGACCGGATTGTCGGGAAGCCCTACCTCGAAATTGTGCCCGACCGCGAAGCGCTGGCCCGCTACGGCATTCCGATCCGTAAATTTCAGGATGTGGTCGAAATGGCCATCGGCGGGAAAAAAGTCACCAACACCGTTGAAGGGCGCGAACGCTTTCCCGTTCGCGTGCGCTATCCGCGCGAACTGCGCGATAATATCGAATCGCTCGAACGCATTCTGGTGCCCGGCATGAACGGGCAGCAGATTCCCATCACCGAACTCGCCCGGATTCAATATGTGCGCGGCCCGCAGAACATTAAATCCGAGGACACTTTTCTCATCGGTTACGTCGTTTTCGATAAACAGAAGGGGTTCGCCGAAGTGGATGTGGTCGAGCAGGCGCAGGCCTATTTGAAGTCTAAAATCGATAGCGGTGAATTTGAACTCCCGCCCGGCGTGAGCTACCGCTTTGCCGGAAGCTATGAAAATCAGGTGCGCGCCGCCAAAACCCTCTCCGTGGTTTTGCCGGTTGCACTGTTCGCCATTTTTATCCTGATCTATTTTCAGTTTAAATCGGTCTCCACCACCCTGCTCATTTTCACCGGAGTATTCATCGCCTGGTCCGGCGGGTTCATCCTGATGTGGCTCTACGGCCAGCCGTGGTTTTTAAACTTCAGCCTCTTCGGGGTCGAAATGCGCGATCTGTTTCAGGTGAGTGCGGTCAATTTGAGCGTCGCCGTCTGGGTCGGTTTCCTCGCCCTGTTCGGCATCGCCACCGACGACGGCGTGGTGATGGGCACCTATCTGACGCAAAGCTTCCGCGAAAATACCCCCTCAACGATTGCTGAAATCCGGGCGCTCGTGATTGAAGCCGGAAACCGCCGTGTCCGCGCCTGCCTCATGACCACCGCCACCACCATTCTGGCGCTGCTGCCTGTACTCACCTCAACCGGGCGCGGTTCCGACATTATGATCCCGATGGCGATCCCTTCGTTCGGCGGCATGTTCATTGAAACTATCACCATGATGGTGGTACCCGTGCTTTATTGCTGGCGGAAGGAAATCCGACTCAAAAAGAGTTCATAATTATTCGAAATTATCGTTAGGCAATTCCCCGACGCAGCGTTAAATTCAGCCCCGGCGAATACAAAACACCAAAACGAGGGAGGAAAAAATGCCGCGCTACACGAAAGACTTCTCTGCGCCGCCGAAGCCGCGCAATATGATCGTTCTGCTGGATGGAACGTGGAACGATGAAAACGGACGGCAGAATAACGGCTGCGTCACCAACATTTACAAACTCTTCACCTGCATGGCAGGAAATGAAACGCGCGGGTCGATTCCGTTTATCCGCGAAACGCCGGATCAGATTGCGCTGTATTTCCGCGGCGTCGGAAACGACGAAGATGCGTCGCTGAAAAACACCTATTTTCAGGGCGCGTTCGGTGCGGGGGAAAAGAATATCCGCGATAACGCGTATGTGAACATTGTCCGGCACTACCATCCCGGCGACCGAATTTTCATTCTCGGATTCAGCCGGGGCGCGGCCTGTGCGCGGCTGCTGGCGGCAAAGATTGAACGCGATGGAATTCCACTGTGGATTGAGCCCCGTTATGAACTGCAGGAAAACCACTCAACTGGCGAAATGGAAGAACGGTTCCTGAAATACGACCACCACAAGCGGACGCGAATCCACATCGACGTCGAGTTTCTCGGTATTTTCGACACCGTCGGCGCCTTCGGCATTCCGGTTAACCTCGGGTTCAATTTTCAGAAGGTCAATCTGTTCAAAGACATGTCCGTTTCGGAAATCGTGAAACAGACCGTGCATCTGGTGAGTATTGACGAAAGCCGTGAACCGTTCATTCCCACCCTCATTAACGAGCGGCACAATGTGGATGAAGTCTGGTTTCCCGGCGTACATGCCGATGTCGGCGGCGGATATTTTCACAGCGAACTCGGAAACCTGACGCTGGATTACATGGTTCGGCAAATGAATCAGCAGGCCGGAGCGCTGCCGGTTGACCTGATCGGCGCCGAAATCGCAAAACACACGGCGGTTGACTGGAACGGCCCGCTCCATATGCACTATCACGGCGACGGCATCAAAAAAGACGCCCGTAAAATTTATGTGCAGATCAACGACGATCAAACCCGAAAACCGCCGAAAGTGCATTCATCCGTCCGCAAACTGATGCAGCACCGGAAACTGAATCTGGTTGAAAGCTATAACAGCTATAAAGAACACCAGCCGATTGAATACCACCCGCTGAGCTTCAAACGCGTCGAACACAATTTTATCGAGGTGGATTAAGCTGAAACCGCGGATTAAACACGAAATCCGGGTTATCTGTGCTTTTCCGCGGCGGGCTATTTCACAAAAACGTAGACCTTGAAATCCTTGGACTGATCCATCCCTTCGGGCGGAACGGTTTTGACCTGAATATAGGCCCGGATATTTTCAACACCGGGATCGGGGGTGACAACCAGGTCGTATTCGAAACCGGGCTTCACGCATTTCAGCTCAGCTTTTATGCGGGGCATCGTCGGAAGAATTTCGCCCAGCTCAATCGGCTGTTCGGCTTTATTGATCAGCTTGCAGGTCAGCGGCTCATATTCGGCCGCCCGCTCCCACATCAGCCGTTTTGCCGACACGGTGTAGGCCTCCGGAATATCGGCGGAAACCGTCAACCGGTACGGTGCATCCCGGTTGGCGGAAGTGGTCACCATCACATGCTTCTTCTGCTTTCCCGTCCGGCCGCGCAGCAGGAAATCCACTTCGATCGATCCTGATTCCCCCGGTTCATAAACCGTCTTTCCCATTTTCGGCACCAGACAGCCGCACGAAGGCCGGACACTCAGAATTTCCACCGGTTCCGTTCCGGCGTTTGTAAATTCAAAGCAGGCTTTTGCCGAAAGCTGCAGCGCGTGTACCGACAAATCCTGCTCCTCATTTTTCCACTTCAACTGTCCGGAAGCATTCAGTACGGGAATCAGGCTTAAACATAAAAACCATTTCAGATAGCGTTTCATGGCGCATCTTCATAGACGATTGCACCCGACGATTACAATCCAAACCGGCCTCCACATAAACAAATGCCTAATTATAATATATTTATAAACACACCTTGAACAATCTTTGCGTTGACACGCCGAAGATGCAGGTTTAGTGTCACACGTATTCTGGTCGGCGGGGCCAGTCGGAAACGACTATTTCAAACCAAAAGAGGCCGTGTTTACCCGCCGAATCAACCGAGTTTTATAAAATGAAGGGGATTATAGATGAATCCGTATGCATCTATTCGTGTCCTGCGGCAACAGGTATCCGCGGGAATTAAACTGGCACTTTGCGGCACCGCACTCTTTGCAGCCTTTGCGGCTCACGGCATGGCCCCGCCCCTGAAGGAGGAGTTTCTGGATGAAACCCTCCCGTTCACCATGCCGACGGAATCTTCGACTGAAGGGCGGATTTCCTATGCGTTCG
>QKFE01000252.1 GCA_003252225.1 Kiritimatiellales bacterium
AACCGCATCGAGCCGCAGCGATAAAAGCGTAGACGAGACGCCCTCGTCGCGTAACAGCAATTGAGCAAAATTCGGAACGCGACGAGGGCGTCGCGTCTACGGTTTCCTTTTCCGGCAATTACGGCAGCGGGAACTGGGTGGTCATGGCGATGACCTCTTCGCGAACCTGTTCGATAACGGCGTCGTTATCGGCGTGGCGGATGACGCGTTTAATAAACGCGGCGATTTTTTCCATTTCGGGCTCTTTCATTCCGCGGGTGGTGACGGCGGGGGTGCCGATACGAATTCCGGAGGTGACGAACGGGCTTTTGGTATCGAACGGGATTGCATTTTTATTCACCGTGATGGCGGCTTTATCGAGTGCAATGGCTGCGTCTTTCCCGGTTACGCCGGTTTTGGTGAGGTCAACCAGCATGAGGTGGTTGTCGGTTCCGCCGGAAACAAGACGGAAATCGTCATCTTCCAGCGCGGCGGCGAGTGTCTGTGCATTTTTCACGACCTGCTGCTGGTACTGTTTGAATTCGGGCTGAAGGTCTTCGTAAAAACAGACGGCTTTTCCGGCGATGGTGTGCATCAGCGGTCCGCCCTGCAAGCCGGGGAATACCTGTTTATCGATATCGGCGGCAAATTTTTCGCGGCAGAGGATCATTCCGCCGCGCGGTCCGCGCAGGGTTTTATGGGTGGTGGTGGTGACGAACTCGGCATACGGAACCGGGTTGGGGTGGCATCCGGCGGCGACGAGTCCGGCGATGTGAGCCATATCCACCATTAAATAGGCACCGACGCTGTCGGCGGTTTTGCGGAGTTTTTTAAAGTCGATAATGCGCGAGTAGGCGGAAGCTCCGGCGACGATCATTTTCGGTTTGTGTTCGTCGGCGAGGCGCTGGAGTTCTTCGTAGTCGATCTGTTCGGTTTCTTTATTCACACCGTACGCAATGACGTTGAACAGGCGGCCGGAAAAATTCATCGGGTGGCCGTGCGTCAGGTGTCCGCCTTCGGCGAGGCTCATCGCCAGAATGGTGTCGCCGGGGTTGAGCATCGCGAAATAGACGGCCATATTGGCTGACGATCCGCAGTGCGGCTGGACGTTGGCGTGTTCGGCGCCGAAGAGCTGTTTGGCGCGGTCGATCGCGAGGCGTTCGGCTTCATCGACCCATTCGCAGCCGTTGTACCACCGTTTCGCCGGGTAGCCTTCGGCATATTTATTGGTCATGCGTGATCCCTGCACTTCGCGGACGGCTTTGCTGACAACATTTTCGGAAGCGATCAGCTCAAGGTTTTCTTTCTGCCGGGCGTCTTCTTTTTTCAGCAGGGCGTAGATTTCGGGGTCGGCGTCGTAAACGGCGATGGTTCCGGCGGTTTCGGAGGCGTAGTCTTTAATTTTTTTGATGCGGCGTTCGTGGCGTCCGCCTTCGAAGGACTGCGCCAGCCAGGTGTTTACGATTTCGACGGCGTCTTTTTCGGAAGTGAATTTCCCGGCAAGGCAGAGCACGTTAGCGTTGTTGTGCAGACGCGCGCTGGCGGCCATTTCGGTGTTCAGGCAGAGGGCGGCGCGCACACGCGGGAATTTGTTGGCGGTGATCGATACACCGATGCCGGTGGTGCAGATAATAATGCCGAGATCGACTGCCGCATTGGAAACCTCATTGGCCACACTGGCCGCATAATCGGGATAATCGGACGGTTCCGGGGAGTTGCAGCCGAGATCGGCCACATTGACGCCCTTCTCTTTGAGCATTTCGATAAGGCGGGTTTTCAGTGCAAATCCGCCGTGATCGGAGCCAATCGCAATTTTCATAGTTCCATCCTTCAAATTTATTTTTTACCGGTACGAATAAAAAGGATCAGGTCCGAAAGGGCCCGATCAATTTCATCCCGCGTCTGTTTGTACATTTTCAGCGATCCGCCGAACGGATCGGAAATATCGGCGGGCACTTTTGAGGTTCCGAACGACTTAATCAAGAAAACTTTGTTTCCAACCTCGGGGAATGCCTCGAGAATACTGTAGCGGTGCCCCTCGGTCATTACGGCGATCAGATTGGCCTTGTTAACCAGCTCCGCGGTAAGGGGTTGGCTTTTGTGGGAGGTCAGATCAACACCCAGTTCGGCCAGAGCGGTTACGGCATTTTCACTCGCCGGCGATCCGAAACCCGCAAATATACCCGCCGATTCCGCGTCCCAGTCCATATCCGCGCCGATCCGGTGGCGGAACAGCGCCTCCGCCATCGGGCTCCGGCAGGTATTTCCCGTGCAGACAAACAGAACCGTTTTTCTTGTTTCATTCATGATAAATGCAATTGAAACAGAAGGCCGCAAAGTTCACGAAGATGATGGCCCTTTACTTTGCGTTCTTTACGGCCTTCTGTTCAAAAACCTCTCTTATTTCAGTGAAAGAGACTTTTCCCTCTCTTAAACACTCGATGGTTGAGCCATCCACTCTCACGACCGTGCTCGGAATGGCCTGTTCCGCCGACGGGCCGGAATCGATCACCAAATCCGCTTCGACCGCTTCCATCGCTTCTCCGGCGGTTTTCGTATCCGGCTCGCCGCTCAGGTTGGCACTCGTCAGCGCCAGCGTCCGGCCGCAGAGTTTGGCCAGTTCAATCGCCACGGCATGATCGGGTACGCGGTAGCCGGTCCAGCCTTCGGCGGTTTCTATTATAAGGGTTAAAGGGCCGGGCCAGTATTTCTCCGCCAGCGCATTCAGCCCGCTGTTCCAGTTTTTTGCCGTTGTTTTCACCTGTTCGCCGCTGGCGGCGAGGCGGGCAATCGGTTTATTTCCATCCCGCCCTTTTGCCGTAATCAGCTTTTCCAACGCGCCCGGAACCGCCGGATCGCACGCAATGCCGTACACGGTTTCTGTCGGCACAATCACCAGCCCGCCGTTTTCGAGCACCGTCTTCGCTTTTTCCAGTTCACGCAAATCCGGGTGTTCCCGGTCGGTTGTTATAATTGGAATCATCCGCCGGATTCTACCCGCCTGCGCTGGCAAATCAAGTGGTGTGCCGTTTTTTCCGTGCCATTCGGGGAAATGAAATCTAAATTTCCCGGCTTATGGCAAAAATCGCAAAAGTGGTGGTGGAAATATCGCTGGATCGGGAGTTCGACTACCGGATTCCGGCGCATTTGCATCCGCAGATTAAAGTCGGTTCGCAGGTTGTGGTTCCGTTCCATTCGCGGGAACTGCGCGGCTTTGTGGTCGGTTTGGCTGACGGCTCCAGTTTTGGCGGAACACTGAAAGAGATTATCGGGGTCGTCGGCGAAAAACCGCTTATTCCCGACCCGATTATGAAACTGGCCTACTGGATCGCCGACTACTACTGCGCCCCGATCGAACACGCCGTCCGCACCGTTCTGCCCAGTGCCGTCCGTAAACACGGCGCAAAACACAAACAGCAGCTTTTCGTTTCGCTCGTTCCGCAAAATAACGAAGGCGTCGCGTCTACGTTGTCTGCCCGGCAGC
>QKFE01000316.1 GCA_003252225.1 Kiritimatiellales bacterium
TATGCCGGTATTTCCCAGTTTCGCCTGCGGCGGCGCAACAGGCGTTTCCGCCTGTGCGGCAGCGGCCAACGCAACGGTCCCCAATGCCGGGACAAAAAAACTTCTTCGGTTCAATCCAGTCATTTCAACCTCCGTTTGAGTCAAATGAATAGCACGGAACAAACATCAATCCAAGACCATGTAAGGGGGTGGGGCGCGGGGAGGGGGATTTTTTCCGGGGGCAAAAAACAGCGGGCAGAAAACAGGGGGCAGGTTGGTTCTCCCCCCGCACCCCCCTCTCCCACTATTCCGGCTGGGTGGTTTTAATAGGAGGGGGTCATCCAGTTCAGATAGGCTTCCCACAGAACAGAACCGCCGAGTATCCAGATGATGGCGGCCAGCGCGATGTAGGGACCGAACGGTATTTTGGTGGACCACTCTTTTTTGCCGCAGGCGATGAAGGAAACGCCGACGATGGTGCCGAGCAGGGAGGAGACAAAAATGATGAAGATAATCGCCTGCCACCCGAGAAAAGCGCCCAGTGTTCCCATCAGCTTGACATCGCCGAATCCCATCGCGTCTTTTTTCAGAATGAGCCGACCTAAAATGGATACAAACCAGAGCGACCCGAATCCGGCGCCCAAACCGATCAGCGATTGGATTAAACTATTCAGCCCGGTTTCCGCGCCGTGCAGGGTCGGAATGAGAAAACTTAAAATGGGCCCGATAATCATCCCGCCGATGGTTACGCGGTCGGGAATCCACATTTCGTCGATATCGACAAAGCTGCCGAAAATCAGCCCGAAAATCAGCAGCCAGTAGGCCGCAAACCGGAAGTCAAAAACCTCGTTTTGAATCGCCGGATATTTCAGCCAGACCAGCGTAAACAAAACAGCGGTCAAAAGTTCGATGGCCGGATAGCGCGGTGAAATCGGGGCTTTGCAGTAGCGGCATTTTCCGCCGAGAACCAGCCAGCCGAATATCGGGATATTGTCCTTCCACGCCAGATCGGTCATGCACTTCGGGCAGCGCGACCGGGGTTTCACCACCGAAAGCTCCGCCGGAATGCGGTAGATGCAGACATTCATAAAACTGCCCCAGCACGCCCCGAACAAAAAGGCGACAACGGTGAAATACCAGTCAAAAAAAGTCATCAGCTACCCAACCTGTTTTTGTCCACAGATTGCACGGATTATCAGGATTAGAATCTGCGCAATCTGTGAATGCTATTTATATACAGCGCTTTCGAGCGCTTTGCGCATCGCCGGAACGGAAGGCGCAACACCGGTCCATATTTCAAAGGCGCGTGCGCCCTGATGCAGCAGCATCCCCAAACCGTTCGCCACCTGCGCACCGGCTTCCCGGGCTGCGGTCAGAATGGCGGTTTCCGGGTACATGTAAATCAGGTCAAAAACGCGCTGTCCTTCAACAAAGGCCTCCTGCGGCAAAAGCGACGGATCGTCCTTTTTCATCCCGACCGGAGAGGCCTGCACAACTAAATCGCAGGTACGGCACAGTTCGATTTGAGCATCCTTTTCCAGTGCCTGTTTAATCTCAACATTCGGGGCCAGCGATTTCACTTCATCTTCGAGCTTCTGCACCCGCGCGGCATCAATATCGGCCAATACCAGCGACTTCGCCCCTTCCGTTGCGGATTGCAACGCGGTTGCCCGCCCTGCCCCGCCGCAGCCGAGCACAAAAATCGAATCGCCTTCAACGGTTTTTCCGAACGATTCTTCGAGCGCTTTTAAATAGCCATAACCATCGGTGTTATGCCCCACCATTCCGTCTGCGGTAAATTCAACGGTATTTGCAGCGCCGAACAGTTTGGCGCTTGCATCCAGCTTTTTCAGCCCGCGGAAAGCGACCTCTTTGTGCGGAACGGTCAGATTAACACCGGCAAAACCCATCAGCTCCATCGCCGGCAGGACTTCCATCAACCGATCCGGATGGACATCCAGCGCCAGATAAATACCGTCAAATCCCAATTCCCGCATGGACGCATTGTGCATCACCGGCGAAAGCGTGTGTCCGATCGGATGCCCCAGCACAGCAAACGGTTTTGTGTGACCACTCAAATTCATCTTAAAACAACTCCTTTTTTAAACACCAAGATCGCAAAGCGCGCAAAGAAACTTCCCTTAGCGACCTTTGCGATCTGCTGTAAAAATTTAGTCCTGCCTCGCAATTCGGTTCAATCCGGCGACGATGGCGCGGACGGCGGCCTGGTCGATATTTGAATCGGCGCCGACGCCGAAAACAACACCGTTTCCGGCAAGCTTGAGCGGAACATACGCCAACGCCTGCGCGTCGGCACCTTTCCCGACGGCCTGTTCGTGGTAGTCATCGACCGTGAAATCGACTTCGACCACCTGATTAATCGCCGCGACAAATGCGGATACCGGGCCGTTTCCGTCGGCTTTTATCTTCTTTTCTTCGCCATCGATTTTCACCCGGACTTCGCCGTGAATAAACGTCGGGTCATTATCGTCCGGACGCGGCCAGTAGCCGACCAATTCATACGGCCCTTCCGGCGAAACAAACTCATTCCGGAATACGGAGTGCACTTCATCGGCGCTGATTTCACGGCCGACCTTTTCGCTGTAGGCCTGTACATATTTCCCCAGCTCCGGCTGCATCGCCTTCGGGATTTTTATGCCGAAATCCTGTTCGAGCACCCACGCAATACCGCCCTTTCCGGACTGCGAATTAATGCGGATAAGCCGCTCAAATTTCCGCCCCAAATCGGCGGGGTCGATGTGGAGATAGGGCACTTTCCACCCCATCCCGAAACGGTCCGGAGCTTCGGAGAGTTTATGCACCCCTTTATTAATCGCATCCTGATGCGACCCGGAAAAGGCGGTGAAGGCATAACTGCCCGCATACGGCTGGCGGTAATAAACCGGCATTCCGGTCAACCGCTCGACCGTTTCGGCCACATTACCGAGATCGGAAAAATCGATGCCTGTTTCAATGCCGCGCGAATAGAGGTTGTTGATACAAGTAACCAAATCAACATTGCCCGTCCGTTCCCCGTGCCCGAAAAGGGTTCCTTCCACGCGGTCGGCCCCGGCCATCAAAGCCAGCTCCGTCGCAGCCACAGCCATCCCCTGATCATTGTGCGAATGGAGTGAAACCAAAATGGAATCGCGCCGCGAAAACTTGCGGCAGAAATATTCAATCATATCCGCATAATGGTTCGGCGGCCGCCGCTCAACGGTTGCCGGGAGGTTCATAATGAGCGGCTTTTCGGGCGTCGCTTTACCCCACGCCGCGAATACCGCTTCGCAGAGTTCGAGCGAAAAATCGACGTCCGTATCCGTGTATTCCTCCGGCGAAAACTCGTAACGGATATCGGATTCCGGCATTTGCTCAGCCAATTCCCGTATCTGTTTCGTCGCCGCAACGGCAGTCTCAATCAACTGTCCGCGATCCATCCCGAACACCTGCTTCATATGCAAATCCGACGGAGCGATAT
>QKFE01000364.1 GCA_003252225.1 Kiritimatiellales bacterium
CCTATTCCCTAATGCCTAGTGCCTGTATCGTGAAGGTGCTCGATTTCGGATTGGCTGCCGAAATCCGTTCGTCGATGAGCCGGAAATCGAAAGACCCGGAAAGCAGCAAATCGGGTACGCCGCTTTATATGGCGCCCGAGCAGTGGCGGGGAACCGTGCAGGGGCCGGCGGCGGATCAGTATGCGTTGGCAGCGATGTTTTATGAGCTGGTTTCGGGCGCAGTACCGTTTAAGTCGGCGTTCGATACGGGCGATTTTCAGATTATGCTCAACGCCGTGGTGAAGAATCCCGTTGAGCCGCTGAAGGAACTGTCCAAAAAACAGAACGCGGTTTTACTGCGGGCGCTGGCGAAAGATCCCGAAAAACGCTTTGCGTCGTGCGGCGACTTTGTCGCCGCACTGGCAGGGGGCAGGGTACGGGGAGCAGGGAGCGGATCGCCGCAAAGAGCGCAAAAAGGCGCGAAAAATGGAGGGCGGCGTTTCATCGCCGCCGCAGTCGTGCTCGGGTTGGTTGCGATTGGCGGGTATTTCGGAGTGAAGGGTTGGACGGTTCGACGAACCGTCCGCGCACTGCAGGAACAGCTGGCGGCAGAAACAGTGCCGCAGGCTTCCAGCCTGCCAACGCAAAGCCCGCAGGATGCGGGCGGTACCGTGCAGGCCGAACCGAAAATTCCCCAACCGGAACCGGGGAAAAAATGGACGGTGGATCTCGGCGAGGGAGTGGCGATGGAATTCATGCCGATTGCGGCGGGTTCGTTTGACAAGCATACCGCTCCGGAAGGGCCGAGATTAATGGCGGTGATGTCGGAATTCTGGCTGGGCAAAACGGAAGTGACGATTGAGCAGTGGCGGCGGTTTTTGGAGGAATCGGGGCATACTTCCGGAACGGATTTTGCGGACGATGCCGCTCCGTTGCGGCAGCAGAATGGGGCGTATTTGCTGAGCCTGAAAAAGACGGGGATGGATTGGCAGCAGCCGATGTGTGAAATCAACTGGAATGCGGCGATGGCGTTTTGCGACTGGCTGACGGAACGGGAGCAAAAGGCGGGGCGGCTGCCGGAGGGGCTGATTTATTCGCTGCCGACGGAGGCGCAGTGGGAATATGCCTGCCGTTCCGGCAGGGACACCGGCTTTTTCTGGGGTAATGATTTGGGCGAAGGCAACTGCAATGCGGAAAACCAGATCGACGGCAAGGATGATGCGCAGGTCGCCTGGTTCCGCAAAAAGGGGTTGCCGACGGGTACCACAATGAAAGTCGGGACGTTTGAGCCGAACGGGTTCGGGTTGTTTGATATGCACGGCAATGTGTCGGAATGGTGCCGGGATTTTTATGCGCCGGGATATGACTCCCGGGCGTCCGAGTACGATCCGGAATACCGGGTGCGGAGCGAGGAGCGGGTATGCCGCGGCGGCAGCTGGGATGACCCCGCGTCGCAGTGCAAAGCGTGGAGCCGCTGGCACCAAAAGCAGTACGATTCGTTTGAATATCTCGGCCTCCGCGTGACGTTGGTCTGGAACGGGCAGGGCCCGAAAAATACAGGCGAAACGGCGGAAAAATGGATTCCGTGCAATTTTGCGGTCGGAACGTATTTCGCGAAAATTACGCTCTTCCGCGACGGGGAAGTGCTTTTCAGCGGAACGTGTCCAACCAGTACAGATCTGATGCCGGGTAAATATGACGTCGAAATCCAGCTGGCGGGTCATCAAACCTTGAAGCAGTCGGTGGAAGTGACGGAACAGCAGACCGATTTTGATTTTAAGCCCGAACCGCTTAATGGCCCGAAAGAAGGAGAAAAATGGACAGCAGAGCTGGGTGTTGGCGTGACGATGGAATTCATGCCGATTCCTGCGGGCAGTTTTCAGATGGGTTCCAATAACGGGGATGACGATGAAAAACCGGTGCATAAAGTGACGTTGACCAAGCCGTTCTGGATGGGGAGGACGGAGGTGACCCAAAAGCAGTATCAGCAGATTATGGAAACCAACCCCTCGAAATTTAAAGGAGAGGAAAATCCGGTCGAGCAGGTCAGCTGGAACGATGCGGTAAAGTTCTGTGAAAAGCTGACCGAAAAAGAGCGACAGACAGGGCGTCTGCCGGAAGGATTTGAGTATGCTCTGCCGACGGAGGCGCAGTGGGAATATGCCTGCCGGGCGGGTAACGGATTTGATTATTGCTTCGGAAATAAAGTAGAGCAACTTTGTGAATACTCAAACTATAAAGATTCTCTGCAGTTCAATACAAAAATTGGGGCGCCTAAAAGGAGTTTTAATGCGTTGTACGGGGGGAAAATACCGGCGCCTGTTGGCAGTTTAAGTCCGAATCTATGGGGGCTGTGTGATATGCATGGTAACGTGTGGGAGTGGTGTGTGGACGAATGGTTCGAGTCGTATGATGGGGCTCCAATTGATGGTTCGCAGCGAAATAAAGGGGTTGGCTCGTATCGAGTTGTTCGTGGTGGTAGCTGGGACTGTGATGCTGCATCTTGCCGGTCAGCTACTCGCAACGGGGGTGACCCATCATTCGTTGGGGAAGATCTTGGTTTTCGTCCCATAGTTCGGCAGAAATAGGCCTTCCCCATTGCATCTCTTCGCTCCACCATGATAGAAGACAAAGAGATATAGCACAAGGTGCAACATACAAGGGCAGGCTCTGTCCGAGCCATGGTTGCGACGAAGCGCAACCCTCCAGTCGGGGGCTTTTATCTGCGGAATGATGGGGCAAAAACACGCTGGAAAAGGGGCGTAAAAAGCGCTTGAAACTGTGCTTTACAAGGGTGGGGGCGGTGGATATAGTCACGCGCTTACTTTGAGGAATAGAAGAGATAAACAAGGAGTCCACACGTGGATCAAGCAGTTAAAGCTGAAATCAAAAACGAGTTCAAACGCAGCGAGCAGGACACTGGTTCTGTTGAAGTACAGGTTGCTTTGCTGACCTCGCGTATCAAAGATTTGACCGAGCATCTGAAAACATACAAGAAAGACCACAGCTCGCGCCGCGGTCTGATTATGATGGTCAATAAACGCCGGAAGCTTCTGAGCTACCTGCAGAAAAAAGACGACGCGCGCTATAAAGAGCTCATCGCGAAGCTCGGCCTGCGCAAATAATCGTTTGTCCGGATGCTTCAAATCCGTATTCGTTCGCAAGCCCTTTATCACAAGTAAAGGGCTTGCATCGTTTCTATAAACGGCCGCCAAAGGGGCGGTAAAAAAAACAAAGGAAAGGTGCGCTCTTCAGAACAGATGACAAGGGCGCAATTTTAGTATGAAGGGTACAACCAAAATTGAATTCGAAGTCGGCGGCCAGACGATGGTCTTCGAATCCGGCTTGCTTGCGTTGCAGGCAGACGGCGCCGTTACCTGCGGAATCGGTGAAAACATCGTGTTTTCCGCCGTCACCGCTGCCAAAGAGGCCAAAGAAGGCGTGGACTTTTTCCCGCTCCAAGTGGAATACCGCGAAAAATTCTATGCGGCCGGCCGGTTTCCGGGCGGTTACATTAAACGCGAAGCCCGTCCGTCGGAAAAAGAAATTCTGACGATGCGCGTAACCGACCGTCCGATCCGCCCGCTTTTCCCTGCCGGGTTTTTCTGTGATGTGCAGATCAATAATATGCTGATCAGCTGCGACCAGAAGCTGGATACGGACGTTCTGAGCGTCAATGCCGCTTCGGCCGCGCTGACGATTTCCGAACTCCCGTTCATGGGCCCGATCGGCTGTGTCCGTATCGGTCGCGTCGACGGCGAATGGGTCATTAATCCCGCGCACGAAGTGCTGGCGAAATCGGATCTGGATCTGACCTATTGCGGTACGCGCGAAAAGGCGATGATGATTGAAGGTTCCGCGAATGAAATCAGTGAAGCGGATTTCGTTGCGGCCATGCAACGCGCTCACGAAGAAGTGGTTAAAATCTGCGACGCCCAGCTGAAGCTGCGCGCAGAACTCGGCCTTCCGGAAAAAGTGATTGTTGCGCCGGTTCTGGAAACCAAATATCTCGATAAAGCCCGCGAACTCGTCGGTGAAAAATTCAAAGAGCTGATGAAAATTGTCGGTAAAATCGAGCGGCAGAACGCCGTCACCGCATTGAAAGACGAGCTGAAACCGCAGATGGTTGAAATCTTCGGCGAAGAGATGCAGGAAAACGATTTCTTCCACGCGTTCCACGATCTCGAAGTTGAGACCGTCCGTAAAAACGTGATCGAAGGCGGAACCCGTATCGGCGGACGTCCGTTCGATCAGATTCGCGAGCTGTATGCCGACGTCGGGGTTCTCCCGAAACTGCACGGCTCTTCCGTCTTCAGCCGCGGCGAAACGCAGACCCTCTGTACCGTTACACTCGGCACCAAAAAAGAGGCGCAGGGACTGGATGCGGTTACCGGCGGCGCTTCCGAAAAAGGGTTTATTCTGCACTACAACTTCCCGCCGTATTCCGTCGGTGAAGTCGGCCGTCTGGGCATGACCGGACGCCGCGAAATCGGGCACGGCAATCTTGCCGAGCGTTCCATTGTTCCGGTGCTGCCGGAAGGGTTCCCGTACAGTGTGCGCGTGGTTTCCGAAATTATGGGTTCGAACGGTTCCTCTTCGATGGGTACTGCCTGCGGCGGCTGCCTTGCGCTGATGGATGCGGGCGTTCCGCTGAAAGCGCCGGTTGCCGGTATTTCGGCCGGTCTGTTTACCGATGAAAACGGCGCTTCCATTCAGGTAGTTGACATTCTCGGCGTCGAAGACCATTGCGGCGATATGGATTTTAAAGTGGTCGGTACCCGTAAAGGGATCACCGGCTTTCAGGTTGACCTGAAAATCCCCGGCCTCAACTGGGATCAGGTGAAAGAAGCCTTTGAAGTAACCCGCAAAGGCCGCATGGAAATCCTCGATTTCATGGAGAGCGTCATTCCTGCGCCGCGCGCGGAACTGGCTGCATCTGCGCCGCGTATCACCACCGTTAAAATTGATCCGGATAAAATCGGGGCCCTTATCGGACCGGGCGGAAAACATATCCGCGCGATCACCGAAGGAACCGGTGCGCAGATCGATATCGAGGAAGACGGAACGGTCAATATCTTCTCTGCTTCTGCGGAATCGATGGAAGCCGCAATCCGCGAAGTGAATGCGCTGACCGCTGAAATCGAAATCGGGAAAACCTACGACGGCAAAGTGATTGCCGTGAAAGACTTCGGCGCGTTCGTTGAATGTCTGCCGGGCAAAGAAGGTCTGGTGCACATTTCCGAAATGGCGAATGAGCGTGTTCAAAGCGTTGATTCCATCTGCAAACCGGGCGATGCGATGCGCGTTAAATGTATCGACATCGATAATCAGGGCCGTGTCCGCCTGAGCCGTAAAGCGGTGCTGAACGACGAAGCCGCTGAATAAAACTTACGTGCTTCAAAAATGAAAAAGGCGTCCGATGGGGCGCCTTTTTTCTTATTCCGCTGCGTCGGCCCACTCCTGCAGGCCGGGGTCGAGGTAAGCGTGTTCGAGCAGTTCTTTTGCCCAGTGTTCGGTTTTGGCAATACGGCGCAGCATCCGGATGGACATCACCTGCACTGCCGGAACTTCCGACCACATGGCGGTGCTCAAAAACCGCCACTGATTCGGGATTATTTTCGCGGGGGCGGCGATCTGTTTATGGCATCCATCGCAAATAAACAGGGTGTTTTCGAGGCTGGGTTCTTCGGGAAGCGGATCGAGTTCGTAACCTTCGAGTCGAACTCCGTTTTTTTCGCAGAGTTCACAATGCGAACGGGAGCGGCGCACCAGATCTTTCGCTAATCGCGAAAGGGTGTTCTGCCGATGAAATTTGCCTTTGTATCCCGTTGACATTTCCGTTCTCTTTTTAAGGGACACCGCTCAATTATGAAGCCCACTTCAGTTGGAGTTTTTTTTGGTTGAGCGCACAGTCTCTTAAATACAGGTTGATCAGGCTCTGGTAGGGCATTCCAAGTTCTTCCGCCAACGATTTAAAATAGGATACGGTTGATTTATCCAGCCGCATGGTTACGGGCTGTTTCAGATCTTTGGTGTACGGATTTTTTTCACCTTTCATGTTTTCAAAATCATAATGATCTCTCATTTTTCTCACCTCCAGTAGCACGCTTGTTCCTTTTTATCCGCTTTGCGGGCGGAGATAATTCGAATGACCGTGTCGCTTTCTCTGTAGCAATGGCTCACAACAAGAACCCGCAGTGTGAAACTCAGTCCCAGCATCAGAAACCGGTCTTCATCTTCTGAATGATCGGGGTCATAAAATCGGATGGCATTCTCATCCAGAAAAACAGATTGGGCTTCTTCAAACGAGACCTTGTGTTTCTGCTTATTTGACTGCGATTTATTTTCATCCCATATAAACCGAATCTTCATGCGTACAATGTATGTATAATGCGCGGTTTGGTCAATGTTTTTGTCGTGTAGGGCGGGAGAACCAGAATCGGGCGATATCTAGCCTTCAAACGTGAAGGTGTAATCGAGGCCGAGTTCGTTGCGCATGGTGATCATGTCTTTTTGAAGGGCTTCGTTGACGGGGACGCCGGAGTCGGCGCGTGCGAGGCCGGCGAGGTATTCTTTCTGTCCGCAGGTGTAAATCTGTTCGGCGCCGGGCGCTTTTTCGGATGCGCGAAGTGCGCGGAGAATATCGCCGGTGGTTTTGCGGAAGTCGGCCGGATCGCAGAAGCATTGGATGTCGATGGCGATGAAAAAGTGGCCGAGCGAGTAGGGGATTTTATTCCCGTTTCTGTCGAGGCCGGAAAGCTGGTGCAGGAATGCGCCCTGTTGCAAAGCGGCGGAAAGGATTTCGGTGACGGTTGCAAATCCGTACCCTTTATAGCCGCCGGTTTCTTCTCCGATTCCGCCGATAGGGGTGAGTGCGGCTTCGCCTTTAACGAGATCGTCGAGTATCTGTTTTGAATCGGTTTTACTTTTTCCGTCGCGGCCGATAATCAACCCCTCGGGACAGGCTTTTCCTTCGCGGGCATACTGCTCGATTTTTCCGCGCTGAATTACGGATGTGGCGTAGTCGTTCACGAAATCGAACGGTTCATCGGTCGGAAAACCGAAAACAAGCGGATTGGTTCCGAGCATATTTTCGACGCCGAATGTGGGGGCAATAGACGGACGGGCGTTCGTGCCGGAAACGCCGATCATATTCTGTTTGCAGGCCATCAGCGGGTAGTAGCCGGCGATTCCGTAATGGGTGGAGTTGCGGGCGACGACCATGCCCATTCCGTGCTGCTTTGCTTTTTCGATGGCAAGCTCCATACATTTTTTGGCGATGACCATGCCCATTCCGTGATGCCCGTCAACAACGGCGGTGGAAAGGTGGTCGCGGACGATTTCAAATCGGGTGACGGGTTGCTGGACTTTGTGGTGGACGATGCGGTCGTAATAGATGGGTTTGAGTCGGCCGATACCGTGCGAGTCGATGCCGCGCTTGTCGGAGGTAATCAAAACATCGGCGCAAATTTCGGCGTCTTTTTCCGGAACTCCGATGCTTTTGAAAACATCGATCATAAATTTTTCCATAGAGTCGAATGCGATGTGATGAATCATTTGATTTCCCCTGTTTGAAGTTGAAGGTTAGATGGATATCACTTCTTTCAGAATCTGTTCAAGCTCGGTGGCGGTTGAGCGGATGTCGTATTTTTTTTGGACGGTCTCTTTTGCGGCGCGGCCCATATTTTCGGCCAGCTGTTTGTCGGTGAGCAGCCAGTCGATGGACTGGGCGAAGAGTTCGGGGGTGTCGGCCACGAAGCAGTTGACGCCGTTTTGCGCCGGTATGCCGGCCATGCCGAGCGCGGTGCTGACGACGGGCAGTCCGGTGGCCATGGCTTCGAGTACTTTAATGCGCAGGCCGGAACCGAGGCGCATGGGGTTGATGAAAACAGCGGCCTGTTCGCGGTAGGGACGGAGGTCGTCGATATGTCCGGCGACGATGATCCGGCTGTCTTTATCGGGCAGTTTTTTCATTTCGCGTCCGGCCCCTTCGCCCACCAGAAAGCATTTCAGGTCGGGACGGTTTTGCGCGATGTCGGGCCAGACTTCGTTGGCAAACCAGAGCGCGCCGTCGGTGTTGGATTTATCGGCGAAATAGCCGCACATCATCACAATCGGGGAATCGGGTTTTTCGACGCTTTTCCGGCTGAGATAATCAAAGTCGATACCGGGGGGAATGACCGAGATCGGCAGTTGCGGGGCATAGTTTAAAAGGGTGAATCGGTCTTCGGGCGTGAGGGTCAGAATGTGATCCATGGCGCTGTACATTTCAAACTCGTAGCGTTCGAGCATGCGAACCTGTGAGGCGCTTTTGAGTCGGAGCGGCAGGGGCACGCCGGGGGTTTCGGCGTATTTCGCAAAGGCGGTGGTCAGGCAGCGGTGGCAGGAGACCACTTTGTGCACGGCGGAGAGGTAGGGGTTGCGATAGAGGTACATTCCCATTTCGCCGAATTCCGCAATGACGACGTCGTATTTGGTGCGTTCCACCATATCGCCGACCTGGCTCATCATTTTCGGGGAATAGTTTTTCCAGAAGATGGCGGGCAGTGCAGCACTGACATAATCGCTCATTCGGACGAGCACTTTGCGGCCGCGGGTCGGGATGGTTTCGAGTTCAAAGAGGATGCGCTGCAGGGTGTCGATATGGATCTCGCTTTCGGGGGAAACGAATGCGGCGAGGCCGACCTGATGTCCCAGATCAATCAGCTGCCGCATTCGCTGGTAGATCAGCCGGTGGCCTCCGGCAACATTCGGGTGCGGGAGTCGGTTGGCGAGAAAAAGGATTTTCATAGAGCCGGAGCCTAACGGATCGTATGGGCAGTTACACCTAAAAAAACGGTTGCGAACGGAGGGTGATCCCTGAATACTGTCCGGCAAAAGGGAGCATTAAAAGGATTTTCCGGTGTTTGACGGAATGAGGAGGAAGAGGAGATGAAACGGTTCAATTTGGGTATTCTGGCACTGGCGGTCGTTATCTGTTTTGCGGGATGCACCTCGAAACCGGAACCGCCGCCCGCGAAAACCGTACATGCGCTGATGAAGGCCGAAGCGGTGAAAATTACAGCCAAAGGCGGGCTGGCCGCTGTCGGGATCGGCGAAATGAAAAACACACAGATCGCGATTGCGCGGGCTAAAATGAATGCCCGCGAAGAACTGGCCCGGAACGCGGCCTTAAAAATCAAAACTCTTGAAATGGCCTATATCGATGAAGTCGGCGGAACCGGCACGGCTGAAATAAAAAAGATGTTCAGTACCGCCGCCGGAAAAATCACCCCCCAGGCTCTGCAGGGGACCGATCCGAAAATGCAGAAATATGAAACCAAAGCCGATGACACCATCGCCTATGTGCTGATGGAACTCAGTCCGGCGGTTCTCCGCGACGCATTGAAAAACAGCGGGGAAACCAAACTCTACGAACGCTTCCGCTCATCCAAAACCGGCGGCGAATTCGAAACGGAAATCAAGGCATACGAAGAGGCCGGGAAGCAGAGTTTGCTGGGGATGTGAAACACGGCGTAATGTCGGCGCGGATTTTCGGGCGGTATGTGCCGGAAGCGGTTTCATCAACCCGATTCTCCAAAACGGGGCTTGAATAGATCATTCAAGCCCCGTTTTATATGCGTCATGAAAATTTTAGGACTCGAAAGTTCGTGTGATGAAACTGCGGCGGCGGTGGTTGAAGACGGCCGTAAAGTGTTGTCGAACGCCATCTATTCCCAAATCGCAAAACACCGCCCGTATGGCGGCGTTGTGCCGGAAATCGCCTCGCGCAATCACGTTGTGAAATTGCCCGGTATTATTGAAGAAGCGCTGAAGTCGGCAGGCGAAACGTACGATTCGATCGACGCGATTGCGGTGACGTACGGCCCCGGATTGGCCAGTTCGCTTTTGATCGGGTATTCCGCCGCCAAAACACTGGCTTTGCGGCTGAATAAACCGCTGATCGGCGTGAACCACCACGAAGGCCACCTGCACTCCGTTTTCATGAAAGAAGGCGCGCCGGAAGAAGGCGATGTTTTTCCATTGCTCGGCCTGCTGGTTTCCGGCGGTGACAGCAGTCTTATTTTGATGAAAGGGCCGGGGCAGTATGAAATTCTCGGTCGCACCATTGATGATGCGGCGGGAGAAGCGCTCGATAAAGCGGCGGCGATTTTAAACCTCGGTTATCCGGGCGGCCCCGTAATCCAGAAAACGGCCGAAGGCGGAAATTCCGATGCCATCCGTTTTCCGCGCGGGCTCGATAATGTCGATCGCGGAAAATGGATTTATAAATATGACCGCGATCTCTGTTTCAGCTTCAGCGGGCTGAAAACATCGCTGTTGACCCACGTTAAAAATCTCGATCACGAACCCGAAGGCGATGAATTGCGCGATATTGCAGCGTCCTATCAGGAAGCCGTTGCCGATGCGCTCGCTTCGCGTGTTGAACGCGCTTTGGAGCGGTTTGAGGTGAAAAGTTTTTCCTGCGCGGGCGGGGTTTCGCTCAATAAAGTGCTGCGCGAAAAACTCACCGCTCTTTCCGAAAAGACCGGTATTCCGCTACTGCTCTGTCCGCCGTCGCTGTGCACCGATAATGCCGCGATGATTGCCGGTGCCGCCTATGAAAAAATCCGCCTCGGAAAAACCGGCGAAAAACTACAGGACGTAAATCCCAACCTGCGTTTGACGGATTGGTGATTTTCTACAGGAGGCCGCAACGAACGCAAAGCAATTAAGAATTATGCCTTTGCGGACTTTGCGTTCTTCGGTTTAAACCTTTTCCGCGGATTGACTTGATGGGGGGGAATGTTATGGTTTGCGGCCAATTTTTCAGGAGAGAAACATGAGCGAAGAACTTTCAGGCAACGAATACCGTCAACAGCGTATCGAAAATATGCGCAAGCTCGAAGAGGCCGGATTTCCGGCTTTCGGACAGGCTTTCGAGCGTACCGCCACTTTGGCTGAACTGCATGCGGAGTTTGAACTCGAAAAAACGGTGAAAGCCTGCGGTCGGATTATCGCCATGCGCAAAATGGGTAAAATGGCCTTTGCGCATATTTCCGACGGGTCGGATAAATTTCAGCTCATGGTCAAAAAAGATCTGCTCGGCGAAGAAACCTTTGCCGCATTCAAACTGCTCGATATCGGCGATATTATCGGCGTTGAAGGCGACCTGTTCATCACCCAGACCGAAGAGCAGACGGTTCGCGTAAACAGCTGGACGCTGCTTTCAAAAGCACTGCTTCCGCTGCCGGAAAAATGGCACGGTTTGCAGGACGTTGAAACGCGCTACCGCCAGCGTTCGCTCGACCTGATTTCCAACCCGGAAGTGATGGACGTATTCAAAAAACGCACGCAGGTGATGCGCGAAATCCGCGCCTTCCTCGATAGCCGCGGCTATTTTGAAGTCGAAACCCCGATGCTTCAGCAGATTGCCGGCGGCGCGGCGGCGAAGCCGTTTAAGGCGTATTATAACGCGCTGAGTATCGATGTGTTTATGCGCATCGCGCCGGAGCTTTATCTGAAACGGCTGATTGTCGGCGGAATGGATCGCGTGTACGAAATGAACCGCAATTTCCGCAACGAAGGGCTCGACCGTACGCATAACCCCGAATTCACCTGCCTCGAAATCTATCAGGCCTACGGCGATATGCGCACGATGCAGGAACTGATTCAGTCGATGTTCACCCATTTGGCGACGACCATTTTCGGTAAAATGGAATTTGAATGGATGGGCAACACCATCAATCTGCAAACCCCGTGGCGCGAAGTGGCCTATCACGATCTGATCAAAGAACATCTCGGAACCGACTGGTTTGAAAAATCGCTGGACGATGCGAAAGCAAAAGCCGCCGAACTGGATGTGCATATTGAAGCGGGAATGGACTTCAAAACCGTCACCCACGAAATTTACGATAAAACCATTGAAGGCACCCTGATTCAGCCGACCTTTATCACCCGCCTTCCGAAAGAGCTCGTTCCGCTGGCCAACGCCTGCGCGGACGATCCCGAATTGGTCGATGTTTTTGAGCTAATTATCGGCGGAAAAGAAATTGCCCCCGCTTACAGCGAGCTGAACAACCCGATCGAACAGCGCAAACGTTTTGAAGAGCAGGCTGCCGGCGATGGGTCAAAAATCGACGAAGATTTTCTGCTGGCACTCGAACACGGTATGCCGCCGACCGGCGGAATGGGCATCGGCATCGACCGCCTGCTGATGCTGCTGACCGGCTCCGACGCCATCCGCGACGTCATCCTCTTCCCGCAGCTCAAACCGCGCGGGTAGTTTTTAAATGATATCTTCCCGCGCGAGTTCGCGGAAGATGCGGTCGACTTCGGCGTGGGCGACGTCGATGAATTCTTCGTAGTCGGCGGTGTTCTGTCCGGTGGGGTCGGGAATATCGCGGATATCCTTCTGTTCGCCGTTCCAGCGGTATTCCATCATCCGGAAGATTTTATCCTTCGCTTTCGGGAAGCGCGCGATGAGTTCGTCTTTCTGCCACTGTTCCATCACCAGAATAATATCGGCCTGTTTAACCAGTTTCCGGGTGAAGGGATCGGAACTGTGGCTGGAAAGGCTGAAGCCGTTCATTTTTGCGACGTGTTTGACGACCTGACTGGCGGAGCTTCCGCTTCGGGCGTGGACACCGGCGGAAAGAATACGAACCTTTTTGCGCGAATAGGGCATAAAGGTTTTGAGGTAATGCTCCATATAGCCGTGCAGGTAGGCGCTGCGCGTGATGTTGGCTTTGCAGGCCACAACGATCGTAAATTTTTTACCGAACAATCCCATGGGCGCAAAACGTATTTGATTCTGCGGCTTCGTGCAAGTTTGCGGCGGAACCGTTTCGGGGTGGAAAGCGGGCGATAGTTCTGTATGCTCCGGGCATCTGATGAGGAATATGAAAACCACCTTTAAAATTTTGGGGGGCCTTTTCGGGCT
>QKFE01000059.1 GCA_003252225.1 Kiritimatiellales bacterium
AAATGGAGCAAATGCGTTCGGAGGTAATGGCGTGGAATGCAGACCGCAACAATCGGCAAGCAAAGGTCGATTGGCAATTTTCCACCGAGGATGCTCGGATCAAATTGAAGCGGCTATATCCGAATCTTTAAGATATTCGGAGTAGTAGATTCGGGAATGAAACCACGAATCTTCACGAATATACACTAATGAAGAACGTTTTACAAAAACGAGGAATTCATCGGCAGAGTGACTGCCGAAGCCAAAGGCTGTGACAGAGAAAAACTCTCCATTATATTGGCGATTCGTGTCAATTCGTGCCGATTCGTGGTGAGTCATTTCCGTTTTCAGGTTCATTTGAATCGGGGGCTGTTTCGTGTATATTTTCCCGCAGTTATGCTCCGATTGCGCTCCATTCTTTTTGCGGTAATGCTGCTGCCGGCGGTGCCGGTTCGGTCGGCCCCGATGTTTGATATGCCGCCGATGACCAGCCTTAAGCATATCCGGGATCTCTCTGTCCGGGAGGCTGAAAAGGCGCTGCCGGTCCGGGTGGAGGGGCAGATTCTCTGGAAAAATCCGTTCGACTGTTCGTTTTTCCTGCACAGCGACGGAGTCGGAGTTTTTGTTTCCCGGCCGGACGGTGCGGTTAATCCGGATGATTTGATTGAAGGGGATCTGGTTCGGGTTGAGGGGGTGACCGATAAAGGGGATTTCAGCCCTTCACTCATTGCCGCAAGCGTTGAGCGGATCGGGAAGGCGCCGCTGCCGGAACCGCGCGAATTCCACTCGTATGAACTGTTTTTTACGCAGAATGACTGCGACTGGGTGAGGGTGATGGGGCGTATTGTTTCAATGCGCACAAACCTCGAAATTGTAGGCCGTAAAAGCATTGAATTTCAGGTTGATTTTCTAAGCCTGCCGATCACGGTGGAAGTTCCGCTTTCGGATGACGGGGAGCAGAAACTGCGGGAATTGATGTTCCGCCGGGTCAGGTTCGATGCGGTGGTTGGAACGCAGTTCAATGCCAACCGGCAGGTGGTCGGGCGTACATTTTATATTTCGTCGGTGGATGAAATCCGGGTGCTCGATCAGTACAAGCCGCCGGTCGGGGCAAAGGAACGGGCCATTCATGAGCTGGCGCGGTTCAAAGAGGATCCCTACGCCTATTACAGCACCCGCGGGCTGGTAACCCATGCGGAAGGGGAGCACATCTATCTGCGCGGTGACGAAGCCTGCCTCAAAGTCATGCTCAGGGAAAATGCCGCCGTGAAACCCGGCGATTATGTCGAGGTTTCCGGGTATACCCAGTCCGGGCCCATTTCCCCGGGTTTTCTCGCGCGGGAAATCCGTATTCTGGAAAAACGGCCTGCACCCAAACCGGTGGAAATGAAACTCAGTGAAGAACTGCGGGCCCGGTGGGATCTTTCTCCCGATTCCTATCTGAACCATGAACTGATCCAAATTGATGCCGAACTGGTGAATCCGGTGGAATCCTTCGGGCTGGCGACGGGAAGCCGGGAGCAAATGCTGCTCTGCCGGCAGGGAAAATATATGTTTACCGCAAAGCTTCCCTTTTCTCCGAAGGAGATAAAAGCTCTCCGTCCGGGGGCGAAAATCCGGCTGACCGGAATCTGCAATCTGACCCGGAATCCGTCGCAGCGCTGGCGGCTCTATGTCGACTGGTTCTGGATTGAGCCCCGAAATCCCGGCGATGTCAAAATTCTGGTTCCCGCCCCGTGGTGGACGCCCGGCAGGCTTTTCGGATTGCTGGGAATTGTGCTTGGAATTGCCGGGCTTTTTCTCTGTTGGATTTTCGTGCTGCGCCGGACGGTCGAAAAGCAGACCGGGGTCATCGCTGAAAAAATTGAACACGAATCGGTGCTGAACGAACGGCAGCGTATTGCGCGCGAACTGCACGATAATCTTTCGCAGGGACTGGTGGGGGCGGGCATGCTGCTGGAAAGTTCCTGCGAAATGCAGGTTGAAACCACCGATCAGTTTACGTCCGAGCTCAGGAAAATCGCCGAAACAGAAGATCGCCCGGAAACAAAAAGGAAACTGCTCGGCCTGTTGAATCAGTTTTATGAACAAACCAGTCAGAACCGCGCGGGGCTGGATACGGCTTACAGTATGCTGCGCTATTGCAGCGATGAATCGCGCCGCTCCATTCTCGATCTGCGCGGAGGACTGCTTGAGCGGATGAGACTGCCGGAAGCTGTAAACGAAATCCTCGTACCTTTGGCGGCGGAATCCGACGCCGAAATTGAAATGAATGTGACCGGAACACCGAGACGGCTGAAACAAATGGCCGAGCGGAACCTGCTGATGGTCGTGCAGGAGGCCGTAACCAATGCGGTTCGGCACGGTCGGCCTTCGAAGGTGACGGTATCCCTGAACTACCGGGAAACCGCCCTCTCCTTAAGTATTGAGGATGACGGCTGCGGCTGTGATCCGGAACCGTTGGCCAAACCCGGGCATTTCGGCTTGCGCGGAATGCGCGAAAGGATTAATCGGCTTCATGGACAAATTAAGTTTGCCCGCCGCAAAGGCGGCGGATTCGGGGTGTATATTGAGTTGCCGGAATTGATCGACTGGGAGAATGAGACGATATGAATAAGCCGATTAAAGTAATGATCGTTGATGACAACGAGCTTTTGCGTTACGGACTTTCCGGGGCCATTAACCACGCGCCGGGGCTGATTCTGGCCGGCGAAGCATCCAACAGCGAAGAGGCAATTGAACTCTACCGCATCGTTGAACCCGATGTGGTGACGATGGATTACCGGATGCCCGGCGAAAGCGGCGTGGAGTGCACACGCAAAATACTGGCGTATGACCCGTCCGCGAAAATCATCCTCTTTTCCGTGTTCGAATCCGAAGAAGATGTCTGGAACGCCATTCAGGCCGGAGTGAAGGGCTATCTGACCAAAACGCTCGGCGCTGTAAAAGATATGCTCGAAGCCATTCAGGAAGTGGCCAGCGGCGGAACCTATTTTCCCGCCGGAATCACGAAGAAAATTGAAAGCCGAAAGCAGCTCACCGAATTAACCCCGCGCGAACTCGAAATTCTAAAAATACTCGGTGAAGGCTGCAGCAATCAGGAACTGATGGATCATTTTCACATCTCCCTGCCCACCGTAAAACACCACATCAAAAACATCCGCGAAAAGCTCGGCGCCGCCGACCGGACTCAGGCCGTGGTCATTGCCTATAAGCGCGGCATTTTGCGGATAGAAGAGTGATATATTGCGAAAACATGATCCTTTTGGATCATTCGATGAATGTAAATCAATATATCCGCATTTGTGCTATTTCCATTTATTTGAGTATTTTGCGCAAATTGCCCGGTGTTAAAACCCCTTGGTTGCATTTTATCCGCAAACCATACCATTCGCGTTAATTGATCCTTTCGGCTCATATACGGTGAGACGGGTTCATGTTACATCTTCTCATTGACTGCGGTGTTTGTAGGCATCGGGGCTGCCTTGTGCCGCGCCGCAGTGATTTGAGGAGATATATGATGACGAAAAAACTATTGCTTGCTGCGCTAGGGACGGCTTCGGTTGTGGCTGTTTCGCAAGCGCAGGATGTCAACCTCTGGAATGATACGGCCCCTTCGGGCGGTACCATGAACCTGACTCCAAGTGGGGGTGCCGGCGTATTTGCATCAAGTTCTGCCACGACCAATCCGGCGACATATGGAATTACGGGGCAGGACTGGTCGGCCTATGCCGGGCGGGAATGGACCTTCACCGTTGATATTTATATCACCGCTGCCCAGCTTGCGGATGCAGCGATCAATGATGACGTGATCGGTTACGTCATCGGCGGAACAACCAACAATTACATTGCTCTTAGCGGCGCTTCGTGGTGGACGGCGGATGCGTGGAATACCATTACCTTGAAAGGGACGTTTGGAACTACTGCAAGCGCGCTGACGAACATGAGCTTCGCGTTCATAAATGACGACAAAGCGACTCACCCTGCGGGCAATAACTATATGCTCGATAATTTTAATCTCGATGTCTACGTCCCGCCGATGGATACCCTGTGGGATGATCAGGCTCCTGTGGGCGGAAATATCGTACTTGCCGCGACCACTGAAACGGCGGTGACCGGCGGTGATACCGGTCATGGGGCTATTGGTGAGTATAACTCAGCAACCGAAACCGGCCAATGGGGGAACTACGGTCTCCAAAGCCAGAACTGGCAGCAATATGCAGGGAAAGAATGGCGGCTCAGCATCGATCTCTACATCACGGCGGCTCAGCTTGCAGACGCAACGATCGGCGATGATCTTTTCTATTATAACGTGGTCGGGGTTCAGGGCGGTTACCTGACGGTGAGCAATGCGTTGGTTGCCGATGCGTGGACAACGATTACCTGGACCGGAACATTTCCAGCCAACCCGGCTTCTCTGGCAAATGCCGGTGTCAGCGTTGTTTTCAATGACCAGATAACCCATCCCGCGGGCGCAAACTTCTATATGGATAACTTCAAATTTGAAGCCGTTCAGACTCCGCCGCCGGCGATGGATACCCTGTGGTATAACCCGAATCCGTCAGGCGGAATGTTTACGCTGGTGACGAATGCGTACGGAACCGGTATTGGCGAATTCACCTCATCGATCGGCGCAGGCCAGTGGGAAAATTACGGTACGTATAATAATGACTGGTCGGCCTATGCCGGGAAAGCTTGGCAATTCTCGTTTGAGATCTATCTGACTGCCGCCCAGATGGCGGATATGGCTGTGAATGACGACAACTTCTTCTATCAGGTTGCGGGTGTTTCCGGTGGGTACACGACGATCAGTAATTCAACTTTGGTGGCTGATTCGTGGAATACAGTTTCTTGGTCCGGTACGTTTACGACCGACGCAGTTGCGCTCTCAACCAACGGATCTGCACGATTGGTCAACAACGATCAGGCGACTCATCCGGCTTCGGGCGCCAACTATTATGTCAAAAACTTCCGCATGCAGGCCGTTGCTCCGGAACCGGTAGAAACTCTGGACGATCTGTGGGTTGATTCGGCTCCGGTTGGCGGCGGAATGCTGCTTAGCCAGATCACTGATCCGTTCGGTACTGAGCAGGGCAATATCGGTATGTTCAAATCAGCGAACCTGACCGGCGGCAATGTTTCCAGCTACGGGGTCTCTAATAAATATTGGACGGCTTATGCCGGACAGCCCTGGACGCTGACGTTCGATGTCTTTGTTACGTCGGTTCAGCTTGCAGATGCGAGCATCAATGATGACTCCATCTCTTTCACCGTCGGTGGAGCGAGCGGAGGCTCAACAGCCATCAGCACGCTGATTGCGGATGAATGGAACAAGATCACCTGGACCGGAACATTCAATTCTGATCCCAGTACGCTGACCTCTACAGGCGTTTCGCTCGTGAATGACGACAAAGGTACGGATCCGGTTTCCGGGCCGAACTATTTCGTCGACAACTTCCTGCTGCAGGCCGCTCCGGGCGCAACCAGTCCTCCGCCGGTTTATGTCACGGCAACCAACAACATTGAGTTTGTTGCATCGGAAGGTTATTCGGATGGACTGATCAACGGTCAGAAAGGCTGGGTATCCGGCGGAAACTGGACAGTAAACACGGCTTCCGGCGGAAGCGTTACCTGCACGAACGACAATATCAACATGACCTTGGTTCAGCTCAAGCCGATGCCCGTGGATAAAACCATTCACTTCTCTGTTCGTTATAAAGTGCAGGGTACGCATACGCCTACTATATGGACATATCCGGCACGTATCGGTATCACCACGGCCTCGAATGGCTCCAACCAGGGATATGACGGTCCTGGAACATCTCTGACCAAAGCCATGGTTACGCTTCAGGCGTCTCCGTCGACAGTTGATGGATACCGCATTTATGGTGATGGCTGGAACGGTCCGCAAACTGACACACTCGATGGGAATCCCGGAGATGAGTGGGAAATGAATTTTTCACTGACAATGGGAAGTAGCGCTGCAACCACCTTCTTCACCGCGGCGCTGACCAATGTGACGATGGGAATTGGAAGTGCCTTTACAACAACAGAAGATTCTGTTGGCGCAACGCTCTTCGCAGCGCTGGAAAGCGGCACGGCCTATCCCTACTTCGAAACGGGCGGTTTTGAGGATGGTTTGACCGGAATTGAAGTGCTGAGCGTGCGGGTTATCTATCCGAAACAGGTGGTTGACAGTTATGCAGGCTGGGCTTCTTCCTACGGTCTCGTGGGCATTGATGCCGATCTGGATGCCGACCCGGATGGAGACGGTTTGGCCAATCTGGCTGAATATGCCTTTGATGGAAATCCGGTTCCGCCGAATGGAGCAGCTGATCAGGGTACACAACCTGTGTTGGATGGCCTGACCTACCGCTACTGGATCCGTGGTGATGACGCTCTCACGGCATACGTAATGGCTACCGATGATCTGGTCTTTACTCCGTTTGCGCCGGTTGAAACCAACCCGATTACCGCAACGGATGGTGTGCTGAGCGAATACACTTACTCCGTCAATACAAGCGGAAATAATCAGCGGTTCTTCAAAATCAATGTTGACCGCAACTAAACGCTAATCGGCCGGCGGGGCAACCCGCCGGTACTTCATTTTCAATCGGCGGGCTGAACCCGTCGGTTTGAAACAAGGAGAAATAAAAAATGAAAAAACTAATGATAGCTGGTGCTATTGTTGCAACATGCGGTCTGGCTCAGGCTGCTATTGTTAATATTAACGCGCTTGATATCCGTTCCTCGGGTGTTTTTGGGCATCCGAATGTATCTGGAGTTACACTGAACGGAGCTGCACCTGCGGCTGTTACGAGTAACATTCTGGATTTCGCGATGACCTATTCCGGCCTTGATCTGGACGGTGATTCCACCGCAAATGATTCGGTGACCTTTACCCTCCGGTTCTCCGGTTCTGCCACTCAAAGAGCTTTTGATCAGGGTATTGATACCGGATTTGGCACTCTGAACGGGGTTACGCTTTCAATGCTTAGCGTTTCCGGCACAACAACCGACAATGGTGATACGATCGTATTTGATGGGTTCACCGGCGGTGCAATTGGCGTTGGCGGTAACGGTGATCTTGACCGAACCGCAACAATCAATGGGAATCCCGTTGCCGTGAATTCTCCGAACACCGGAGTGTTCCAGTTCATTACAGATTCCGTAGACTTCGGTTCGCCTACTGCCACTATTGTTTATGATAATTCCGGCGGTACGTTTGGTTCAATTGTTGCCCGTAATCACGACCTGCAGTTCAGCACGGTTCCGGAACCGGCCACGATTGGATTGGTTGCGGCATTCGGCGGAGCGGTTCTGTTTATCCGTCGCCGTTTCATGATCTAATTGATGTAAATTTTCATCATTAATACTCCGGGGGGAGGTTCGGTGAAAGCCGGCCTCCCCCTGTTTTTAGCCGAAACTGATTTGCCCGGTATTAACCTTGAAACAGAAATGAATCACGGATGAACGCGGACAAACACGGATGTTTCAATGGGATAGAGAAAAGGCGGAAAACACCCATGAAGTGAGCGGAATAATTGCCGTATACCCTTGGTTATCCGTTTCCATCAGTGTTTATCTGCGGTTCCATTCACGAATTTAGGATTAATCGCATATTGTGAATATCGCTCTTTTCCGTGCCGGGGTAATTTTACTGATAACTGGAATCAGGCTGTGAAGAAAAAGGATCGTTACGTATGAAATGTGTTGAGCGAAGATTTTTGAAGGTTTCTGTTTTGTGTCTGGCCGGCTGTACGGTTGCGTTCGCGCAGAATGCAGAGGTGGGAATTAACCTGAATGTGAAGCGCGAGGTCGGGGGGATTTCGACGTTCGACCGGTCGAAGTTTATTACCATCCACGCGAATCCGGGCGACAGCGACTGGGATGACGGGGTGCGCGGCGCCAATAATTTTACGAACGATCTGCTGGCGGATTTCGCGATCGGGCGCGATGTTTATTTCGGGCGCGATACGGGGGGAATCAGCTGGACGCGGAGGGGGAATGCGTACATTCGGCAGGACAGTTCCAATCCCGGCTGGGTGGATGCGGCGACGATGGCCAGCGAGGGGTTGAAGTCACGCAATAGTTACGAAAACGACACGGCGATCCATCCGTATGAATCCCGGGATGCCGGTGCGATTATGTGCGCGCAGTACACCGGATTCTGGCCGAACGGGGATGTTTATAACGGGTGGGCGATTTCCACTGCGGACACACCGTCGGAGCCGTTCGGTTCCGCGACGGGCGATTTTATGGGGCTGTATCTGGATCATTTTTATGACAACGGCGGAACGCAGTCCGGCCGGCCTTCCCCGGCTTTTGTGGAAATCATAAATGAACCGGACTGGCATATCCTCGACTGGGCGAGCGACCCGGATTACGGCTCCGCACCGGCTTCGAAAATATGGCGCTTTCATAACGGCGTTGCAGACGGTATCCGCGCGCATAACACGGAATCGCTGATCGGCGGTTTTGTCACCACGTTTCCGGATCACGACGAAGACAATTTTGCGGAGTGGAACGATGAATGGAAGTCGTTCATCGATATCGCCGGAACCAATATGGATTTCTGGAGCCTGCACCTTTACGACTTTCCGTGTATCGGCGGCAAAGAGAAGTACCGGAAGGGCGCCAACCTTGAGGCGATGTTCGATATGATCGATTACTACAGCGAGGCGACGCTGGGGGTGATTCGGCCTTATGTGATTTCGGAATACGGCGCGCAGACGCACGATGAAAACAATAAAGGGTGGACTTCCTATCGCGACTGGCTGCGGCTGAAATCCTGCAACTCCATGGTGCTGACGTTTATGGATCGCCCGCACCTGATGCTGAAAACCATTCCCTTCACCGTGGTTAAAGCCGAGTGGGGAAGGAATAGCACGACGCTTGAACCCTACGGCCCCCGGCTGATGCGGCAGGCGGATGAACCCGTCAGTTATACGGGCGAATGGGTTTATACCGATCTGGTTAAATTTTATGATCTGTGGAGTGAGGTGAAAGGAACCCGGATCGATATTGCTTCGAATGATCCCGATATTCAAACGGACGCGTATGTCAGCGGCAGCAAGGTGTATGTGATTTTGAACAACCTTGTCAGCGGAACCCGGACGATCAACCTGTCGCTGTTCGGAAATGACGGAAACTCCGTTCAAAGCGTTTATGAAAAAAGCCTCTATTGGAACGGATCGGCAACTGTGCTGGATGAAACCAGCCATGCCGGGAATTTGAGTCAGGTGCAGGTCGGAAGCGAAGGCTGCGTGATTCTGGAATACACCTTTACATCGCCCGTTAATATCAACCGGACGATGTCGGAATCCAAATTTTATGCATCGACGTATTTGAAGGCGATTTCCGGCGGAGCGGTGAACCGGTTTGATGTCAACGGCGTATCGCTTCGAGGCAACGGATTGGCCGTGCTGCGGTTGGGTATTGCCCGCGATCATGCGCTCTCGAAACAGCCGGTTGTATTAGTTAACGGAACCGCCGTGACGGTGCCGACGGATTTGATGGGGTTTGAAATCGACGACCGTTTTCAGTATTTCGGCATTATTAATATTCCGGTTCCGTACGAGCTGCTGCAGGCCGATAATACGGTTGATGTGACGTTCCCGGATTCGGGCGGGCATATCAGTACCGTTGCGTTGCGGATACTCGATGAAAAGGAATCAGTGAAAGCATGGGCGTCAATTACCGGTTCGAATTTCATTATCTCGTTCTCCAACGCAACGGCCGGCAGCTGGTTTGCCCTGCATTCCAAAACCAACCTGATGGATCCGGTCTGGATGACGAACCGGACGGGGCTGCCGATTGATGCGTCCGGTTTCGGTTCGGTGACCAATCCGCTTGATCTCTCCTGCGAATTTTTCCGTATTGTTGAGAGCGGGCCGCCCGCGTTTTATATCGAGTTCACTGCGCCGGATTACAACAACGGTGCGCTGGACGGTCAGCAGAACTGGAATGCCGCATCCGGTTGGATGGTCGGTGATGTTTACGGTTCCGGGTACATTTCAACTGCGGACAATAACAGCGCAGCGGTGCTGAATGAATCCGTCCGGCTGAATGCGGGGGAAAGCTACAGCCTCGGCATCCAGCTGCGGTTCGGCGGAAGTTATGCAACGCCGACGGGATATGTGTATGCGTTCCTCGGCGGATTGAAGGAGAGCAATATCGGCGAATTCGTTGGAACCGGCGGAACAGCCGCTGATGCCAATATTCAGATTATCACGGGAACCGATACGTACCGTCTGCTCAATAATTACAACACAATCGCGGGAGCCGCTAATATCACCGGTACGCAGCTGAATGCCGGGGATATTCTCCAGTTCGACTATAAACTTACGCTCGGAACGGATGCCGCCAGCACAACGTATACGGTGCGGCTACAGAATCTGACCGATGGAACCGATGCCGGCGAAGGTACGGTGACCGGGGTGGATGCAACCATTTACAGCGCACTCACCGGAAGCGGCGCCTTCGGCTTTTTCCAGTCAATTGCCCCGGGATCAAACGGATCCGGGCTCAACGGAGTGCAGGTGGATTCCGTCTCTTCCGCCGTCATTATTCCGTAAACGAAAAACAGGGGTTGATTCACACCGCCGATAAAAAATAAACCCTGCATTTGATATGCAGGGTTTATTCGTTACAACCCGGAGCGGGTTCTATTTCTGTTCTTCCTGTCCGTCTTCGGGGAGCTTGCGGTAAAGCGTGGCCAGACTGATATCGAGCTCTTTGGCCGCTTTGGCTTTGTCTCCGCCCATGGTGTCGATGACCGTTTTGAGGTATTCTTTTTCTTTTGCCCGCAGGAAGGCTTTGAGGGATTTCCCTTTTTCAAATTCGCCGCCTGCAATTCGGGAGGCATTCTGGGCTCCGGGATTTTCTTCGTAGGAAACAATCAGCTTTGAAGGCAGTGTTTCTTTGGTGATTTTCCCATCGCGCAGGAAGGTGAGGCAGTGCTGAATTACATTCTGCAGTTCGCGCACGTTGCCCGGCCAGCTGTAATTCTGGAGGATGGAAAGCACTTCGCTGTCCATCGTCGGGAATTCATCGCCTTCGAGTTCCTGAGCGATAAAGTGCTGTGCAAGCGGGAGGATGTCTTCCGGCCGCTGTTTCAGCGGGGGGATGTCGATTGAGATGACGCTTAATCGGTAAAACAGGTCTTCGCGGAATTCGCCTTCTTTGACCATATTTTCGAGGTTGCGGTTTGAGGCCGCGAGAATACGGACATCAACATCAAACTCTTCCGTCCCTCCGACTTTGCGGATTTTTTTGTTTTGAATCGCGCGAAGCAGTTTGGATTGCAGCCCGTGGGGAATGGAGTTGATTTCGTCGAGGAAAAGGGTACCTCCTTTGGCCGCTTCAAAAAGTCCTTCTTTGTTTACGCCGGCTCCGGTGAAGGCGCCTTTAACGTGGCCGAAGAGTTCGGACTCAATCAGGGTTTCGGGCAGGGCCGCGCAGTTGACCGGCAGGAACGGTCCTTCGGAGCGGGCGCTGAAGCTGTGGACGGCTTCGGCAACCAGCTCTTTCCCGGTTCCGCTTTCGCCGGTGATCATGATGGTTGTTTTGGTCGGCGCGACGCGCTTGATCATTTCGCAGACATTGACCATCTGTTCGCTTTCGGCGACGATATTTCCGAAATATTTTCTGGCCTCCATCTGTGGAGTGCCGGAGATCTGTTCGGCGATGGAGCGCTGGTAATCAAGCGCTCTTTTCACGGTTTCAAGCAGTTCGTCGATTTTGAACGGTTTGGGGATGTAGTCGAAGGCGCCTTCTTTCATTGCTTCGACAGCCGTTGCGACGGTTGCATAAGCAGTGAGCATGATGACGCCGACGTGAGGGCGGAACTGTCGCGTTTTTTTGAGCAGCTGCATCCCGTCAACCGGCTCCATCTTAATGTCCGAAATTAAAAGATCGAACTGCTCGGTTTTAAGGAGTTTCTGCGCGACATCGCCGTTTTCGGCCAGCTGCACCTCGTATCCTTTAGAAAGCAGGATTTTGTTCAATAAGCTAAGAATTGTCGGATCATCATCCGCGATCAGTATTTTGGCCATTCTGCAAACTCTCCCAATGTCTTCAATTGACCCCTATTTAACTCTTATTATTGCGAATGGAGTCAAGCTTAATGATTGGGAGAACTTGTGGGGGTTGGCGGATATAATGATAAAAAAACCGCACTCCGGAAATAATGGGGCGCGGTTTCGAGCGGTCAAAAAGCTCTTTTACATTACGACTTCACTCATCTTGAAGATCGGCAGGAACATGGCGACAACAATGGTGCCGATAATGCCCCCGATGAACACCATTAATAAGGGTTCAATCATGGAGGTCAGTCCGGACAGCATGGCCTCAACTTCAGTGTCATAGAATTCGGCAACCTTATCCATCATTTCTTCAACCTGACCGGTTTTTTCGCCTGCAGCCAGCATGTGTACCAGCATCTTCGGGTAATATTTATTTTTCTCCAAGGCGGTCGAAAGCGGCATGCCTTCGGAAATGGTTGTTCTCGCATCGAGAAGTGAATCCCCGATGACCCTGTTTCCGGTTGCCAGACCGACAATTTCGAGGGATTCGATAATCTGCACCCCGCTGTGCAGAAGCTGGGCAAAGGTGGAGGCGAACCGGCTGATGGCTACTTTTGTGGCAAGGTTTCCGATAATCGGAAATCGCAATTTAAATTCATCAATTTTATACTGCCCCTTGTCGGTTTTGCTTATTCTCTTGAAAGTGTAAATTAATCCAATAATGATGGCTAGCGCGATGTACCAGTATGCTTTGAGGATGTTGCTGAAGTCGAGCAGGGCCTGAGTGAGTCCGGGGAGTCCAGCACCAAAATCCGCAAACATTTCGGCGAACACCGGAACGACA
>QKFE01000158.1 GCA_003252225.1 Kiritimatiellales bacterium
GAATTTAACCGAACCCAACCACTTTGACGTTTCAGCAGTTTGACCGGAAACCGGACGGATCATTGAAAAGGCCGCCGGTTCCATCCCCGACGATGCAGGGATAGGAGTAAAACACTTTGCGGGCGACCGCTTAGGTTTAGGTAGAAAATCAAAGGAGATTGAATTCATGAAGAAACAAATTGCATTTGCCGGTGCCGCGTTAGCTGCCGGTATTGCTGCACAGGCGGCCCCTGTGTACATCAGTGGTGATATCAGTACATCAACCAACCTTCCGGCTCTTCCGGCAGACGATTATTACTGTCTGACGAATCAGGTATACGTTTCTGCGGGGGCGTCCCTCACGCTGGAGGCGGGTGTTGTGTTTAAAAGTGATCAGGGAAGTCTTGCAGTAAGCCGTGGCGGCCAGATCTTCGTTCAGGGCACACGGGAAAATCCGGTCATCATGACTTCGGTTAATGATAATATGACTTCGTGGCGTGAAGCGGCCAACGAATGGGGTAATCTCACCATCTGCGGTAACGGTCTGATTTCTGCATCTCATTACGGCGGAGCTGCCGTTATCGGATCGAGCGGCAATCCGAACCCGAAACAGCCCGACGGAACCGCTGATAAAGCGATGGAAGGTCTGTCTGCTGCAATGCCCGGCGATTACCGTCACTTTTACGGCGGCAACAACGACAATGACGACAGCGGCTCCATCTCCTTCCTTTCCCTCCGTTACGGCGGTAAAGTGCTCGGCCTGGGTAATGAGCTGAACGGTCTGTCTCTCGGCGGTGTCGGTCAGGCTACTGATATTGACTATGTTGAAATCATGAACAACGTGGACGACGGCATCGAAATCTGGGGCGGAAAAGTTCACCTGAAACACGTGAGCATCTGGAATATCGGTGACGACAGTTTTGATATCGACGAAGGCTGGCGCGGACGTGCCCAGCACGGTTTGATTGTTCAGGGCTACAGCGTTGACGCTTCTCAGGGTTCCGGTGTCGGCGACAACTGTTTCGAGCACGATGGTGCTGAAGATTCCGACGCTCAGCCTGTAACTACTGCTGAAATCTACAACTTCACGGTAATCGGTCAGTACGCTGCCGGTGACGGAGGTACCGCCTGGCGCGATAATGCCCGTATTCAGTATCACAACTGTATCTGGATGGATCTTGGTGAAGAGCTGGTTCGGTTTGACGGTGATGACGGCGACGGTGCGAACGGGTATGGTTATAACGGCACACTCAGCTGGGCCGACACGTGGACCACTCCGTGGTATATGCTGCCGACCAACAGTGTCGGGGTATCCCCCTCAATGCTCTACTCTGCGCAGTCCAGCGGCTATCTTGCCCAGATCACGCACAGCGTATTCTTTGCAAACGCAGTTGATGCGGATGATCAGGCTGCCGCCGTCGGTGTTTATAATCCGGCAAACAGCAACGTAACAGCTACGCTTCCGCCGATCAAAAATCTGGTTCGCGGTCCGAAAGCAACAAAGGGCGGCAAATCCCTTTACCCCGTTACTCTGCTTGATCCGTGCGCCGCAAACGACGCCGCAACGAGTTCGCTTGTTGCTCCGATCAACGGTTTCTACGATCAGGTTCCGTACAAAGGCGGTTTCAGTCCGAACAACAACTGGCTGCTCGGCTGGACGGCTGCTGATGCGTTCGGAATGATTGACGGAACCAGCCACGTGGCTCCGGCCGTGAACCTTTCGATGGGTGTTGCCATCACCTTCCAGTCCGACCTCGGTGTTAAATACATCGTTCAGTCGACGGATGATATGCTGGCCGGCTGGAATGATGTCGCCGAAGTTGAAGGCAATGGCACTGTTATGACGTACAGCGACACAACCGCTCCGGCGGCTCAGTTCTACCGCGTTGTTTATAAATAATCTTTCCGATCCGGAAATCATTATATCTGGCAATGGGTTCATCCCGTTGCCGGGTTTGGCATTATCTCAACCGAAATTTTTTTATGAAAACATCCCATTTTTGCACAACAGTTTTTATCTCATTGGCGGCGCTGACAGGTTTTGCATCCGAAGAACAGGTTCTACAGAACGCATTCGATGGCGCTTCAAAAATGCCGTTGAATCCGCACGTTAAAAACCGATCCCGGGCACAGCTGCAACTTGTTAACGCGGCATTGGCCGTTAAGCGGGCTGACCTCGCCCGGAGCTATGCGGACGAGATTGTGAATTGGCAAAAACTGGTTGCTTATGCGCAGATCGCTGAATGCTGGATCGATAACCGTGAAGCAGTAAAAGCAGAAGGGCTGGTGAGTGAAATCGAGAAGTTCTGCCTGCTAGCCAAGGAGTATCACAGCGAGGATCTTCTCGTAAAACCGGCTGATCCGCTTCTGGAAAGTCTGGCCGACTGGCGGCTGGAAAAGGTTCATGCGCTGCTGATCGGGCTGAAATATAAGCTGGGTAAAACGGTATCGGAAAAGGATTTCGGTCTTACGGATGAAATCGGGCTGGCTCAAATTCAGTCTGCACAGGTTTCCGCCTGTGCGGATCAACCGTTCGAACAGACATTCAAAGAACTGTCCTTTCTTGCGTTGAATCCGAATATTGAAATCGCAAAAATCGGGTTGTTCGAATTGTCGGATTTATTTGATTCGCATTATTCGAACAAAGAACAGCAGGAAAAAATCCTTCACGTAGTTGATACCGCAATAACCAACCTTCCCGTGGTTTGGCGGTTTGATGTGAAAATAAAGTTCGCTGATACGCACATTGAAAATGAACAGTATTCCAGCGCACTGGAAATCCTGAATGAACTCAACGCGATGGTGGACAGCATCGATCTTCAGCCGCGTTTTTTGATTCCGTATAAAACAGCACTGGCCGAACGCTTTTTCAAAGCCGGACAACAGGAAACCGCCCGGGCCGCCGTTTTGGAGATGGAAAATCTCTATGACGAAAAACGGGATTTTATCGTTAATATTGACCGCGCAGCCCTTCTTTGCCGTCTGGCGGAATCCCGCCTTGCACTCGGCGATAAACAGGAAGCTGACGCGTTATGGATCAGGGCGGTGAAAGAGGGGGTTATCAATCCCAATTCCCGTCCCCGCGTGGATGCGCTTTGCGAAATTTCATCTTCTATTGTGGCACACAACGCTGCGCCTTCAGAAGACCTCATCTTTCAGTTGAACAAAATGAATAGCGATTTAGGACGGCCTTGGTGAGAAATACAGTGCGTTTAGTTTTGGTTGGTTTTTTTTGTGTTTCAACTGCCGTGGCCCAAATTGGAGGTATTCGCGGCGTTGTCATGGATCAGGATTTTGACGTTCCGCTTCCCGGCGTGAAAGTGCGGGTTTCCGAAACGGGGCAGGAGGCCGTTACGGGCGATACGGGCAGTTATTATCTGGAAAAACTGGAACCCGGCTCATACACCGTTCTGTTCAGTAAGGAAGGCTATGCCCGCTTTACGAAATCAGAGG
>QKFE01000279.1 GCA_003252225.1 Kiritimatiellales bacterium
TGAATCAGATCCGCCCAGGCGCAGGCTTTCAATCCGCCGACGGCCACATAAATTGCGGCCATTGCGCCCAGCGCCCAGCAGCAGCCCGCCAGCGACAGATTGACGTTGTATTCCATCATCAGCTGTTTGAGCGTGAGTGCTCCGGCATAAATCACGCCGATCAGACTGACGCCGATCAGGATGAGAATCATCGAAACCGTCATCAGCAGTCGGGCCCAGTGGTTATAGCGCACTTCGAGGAATTCCGGAATGGTGGTAATGCCCGAACGCAGGAAATAGGGAAGCAACGCAAACGCCACCACCACCAGCGTGATCGCCGCAATCCACTCCCAGCTCGAAACGGAAAGACCATATAAACCGGCCCCCTGCCCGGACATACCGACAAACTGCTCGGCGGAAATATTGGCGGCAATCAGCGAAAAACCGATCAGCCACCAAGTCAGGCCGCGGCCGGCCAGAAAGTAGTCCGCCGCCCCCTCTTCGCCGTGGGTATTTTCACCCTTCGATTTGTATAACCCGACGAACAACACCGCCGCAACGAAGGCGACGAATACGATGATATCGACAATTCCCATCTATCTCTCCTTATCTTCCTTAATCAAACAACCGCCCCTATCCGGAAACCGGCCTGTCCCTTTTAAATAAAGCATTTTCCCCGAGCCGAAAAAAAATGGCCGAAAAGAGATTTTACGTGTTTCATCCCTGTTCTTCCTTTTTCGTCCGAAGCAACACAACCCCATGCGGGCGAACTTTGACGGTAAAACGTTCATTGAATTTATCAATATCCTTCTGCCGCCAAAGATCCCGCAAAACCTTTTTCCCTTCTAAACCGACCGCCTCCCATCCCAGCGAGACAATGCGATCCTTTTCATCGCGGTTGAAAATACCGATCGCTTTTTCGCCGTCAGCGAGGTCTTTCACCACCACTTCAACGTTGTCATCCAGATCAACCGAACGGCCCGGTATGGCCGCTTCATCCTGATGAACTTCCAGCACTTCCGCATTAGTAAGCAGATTAAAGGTGAAATCATCAAGCTGTTCAATTGGACAGCCGATGAGCAGCGGACACGCCCAAAGCACCCAAAGCGAAACATGGCTGTATTGCTCATCCGCCGTCAGCCGCGAAGGAACCGGTGTTCCGTTTTCCGCGCTGGTGACCACCGGCCCGATCACGAGCATATCGGCATCCGGAAAATGGCCCGGCCCGCCGCGGACGCCCGCATCGACCCACCGGCGATACAGCTGCCATTGCTCAATGATATTCAGGTGAATTCCCTCCTGGTCCCACCGATCCATCAAATCGCCGCCGGTTCGCCAGCAGTGAACCTTTTCTGCAAAAAGAGCGGCATGTTCAACCGGCGCGGAATTGGATAGCGAATAGACGATATCGCGCCCGCAGTTTTTCAGAGCGTCGGCCATGCGTTCGGTATTTTCGGGATCGTTCGGATTCCAGTCATATTTCAAGTAATCGATCCCCCACTCGGCCCACTGCGCGGCGTCGTTTTCGGCAAAGCGGTATTTCCCGATCCGCCAGTAATTCCGGGTCTGCCGGTAATTTTCAGGGGCATGCACCTCTTTAAACCATTCGCCGTTTTCATAATCGCTCGAACCGCCGGCATATCCCGCATAGGTCGTAATCCACGGCGACGAATAAATACCCACTTTCAGCCCGAGTGCGTGAATATCGGCGCACAGCTGTTTCATGTCGGGGAATTTTTCCGGGGCAGGCTGAACGGCATTGAATTTACCGCCGCGTTCCCCCTGCCACGAATCGTCAATATTGATATAACTCCATCCATAATTTTTCAGCCCCGAAGCCGCCATCGCTTTGGCGGAATTGAGCACATGGCGGCGCGAAACCGCTTTTTTCCAGCAGTTCCAGCTGTTCCAGCCCATCGGCGGAGTCAGGCAGATTTCATCGCCGACAAGGATGCCGAAATCCTTTTCCGCCGTGCCCTGTTCATTTTCCGCCCGCAGTTTCACGGTGTAACGCCGTTTTTCGGTCGTGGCGATTTTACCGCTGATTACCCCGCTGTTTTTATCGATCGAAAGGCCTTCCGGCAGCCCCTCTGCCTCAAATTTCACCGGACGCTGGCCGGTGGCGGGAATGGCGTAAAAAAAGGGTGAACCGGGACGGACGCCGAAAACCGCCGGGCCGTTAATCCGCGGAAACAGCGGCTCGGGCGGTGTGAGGACATATTTTCCCGCCCCGCAAACCGGATCATAAATGGCTTCTGTTTCAATCATGCGTCACCCGGGAATAATAAGATTGCTGTGTCCGTTTCATTTTTCTTTCGTCACCGTTTCAATGTGAAAGTAGACCACCGTTAAGAAGATGGTTCCACACGGCTTTTCGTAATTTTTATACGAAATAACGCCACATCACGTTGACGGAATAATACGGCGGAATTTATTTGTGTATTAACCGAACTAATATACCCTGCGATTCACTGGAGGTTTTAATGAAAACACGTTTTATTATTCCGTTTCTGTTTGCCGCCCGCCTGCTTTTTGCGGCGGAAACACCGAATATTCTCTTAATCTGCATCGATGACCTGCGGCCCGAACTGAACTGTTACGGCGTCGAATATATCCTCTCGCCGAATATCGACCGGCTGGCGGAAAAGGGCCGGGTTTTCAACCATCATTATGTGAACGCCCCGAGCTGCGGGCCCTCGCGCTTCACCCTTTTAACCGGCCGCTACGGCCCGCCCGGAAATGACGCTATTTTTGAGCGGGCAAAATGGGTGAAAGAAAATCCGGCGGACGTTCCGCCGAGTATGCCCGAATGGTTCCGCAAACACGGATTCACCACCGTTTCCGTCGGCAAAGTTTCGCATCATCCGGGCGGCCTCGGCGGAGCAGACTGGAACGACGAAAACGCAATTGAACTGCCCGATGCCTGGGATCGGTATTTAATGCCGGTCGGCGAATGGGAGCATCCGCGCGGCGCTATGCACGGACTGGCCCACGGTGAAATCCGGGGGAAAACCGAAGCGATGGATGTGTTCCAAAGCGCGGAGGGCGGCGATGAAATTTATCCCGACGGCCTGATTGCCAAAGAGGGACTGAATCAGCTCGGAATACTGGCTGCTTCCGGCAAGCCGTTTTTTCTCGCAATCGGTCTGCTTAAGCCCCATCTGCCGTTCGGCGCGCCGGCGGAATATATGAAACCCTACGAAAAAATCTCCCTTCCCCCGCCCCCCCATCCCTCCAAGCCCGAAGGGAAAACGACGTGGCACGGTTCGGGCGAGTTTATGAAATATAACCGGTGGGGAAAGGATCCGCGCAAAGACCCCGAATTTGCCGAGGCCTGCCGGAAACATTATGCCGCCTGCGTCAGTTATGCCGATAAACATGTCGGCGATATTTTGAAAAAACTTGAAGAGACCGGCGCCGACAAAAATACGGTTGTATTGCTTTGGGGCGATCACGGCTGGCATTTGGGCGAACATGCCATCTGGGGAAAACACAGCCTGTTCGAGGAATCGCTGCATTCGCCGCTGATTATCCGGTACCCCGGAATTGAAAAGCCGGGAGAAAAAACCGATGCTGTGGTTGAAACGCTCGATATTTTTCCGACGCTGTGCGAACTGGCCGGTATTCCGAACCCCGATTTTGCACAGGGCGTTTCGCTGGCGGCCCAGCTGGAAAATCCTGAAGCCGAAGGTCACGCCGCATTGGGCTATAAAAGCAACGCCGATACGCTGCGAACCAAAACCCACCGAATCACGGTTCATAAAGACGGTTTCGTTGAACTTTACGACCACACCTCGCCGGAAAAGGAAACAGTGAATGTCGCGGACAAAAACCCCGAACTGGTTGACCAGCTCAAACAGCAGCTTGCCGCCAAGCGGAAATAATGAGCCCTATTCCGTCCAAAATACTTCCATTTGCACAAATCAGGGTCAAATGATAGTGTCCCTGCATGAGTCAAACACTCCGACAGATTATTGCTCTTGCGGAACGGAGGGAAATTAAAATATCCTATCATGGATATGATGAACTGGCCCATGATGGAATTTATGTCCGTGATATCGTTTCATCTCTTCCCGATGCAGAATTATTGGAAGATTATCCCGACTTTCCAAAAGGAGCATGTGTGCTCGTATTGCAAAAAGATCGAAATGAAAAACCAATCCATGCGGTTTGGGGTATCCCGAAAAATGAAACAAAACCTGCCGTCCTTATTACCGCTTACCGCCCTGACCCGAAAAAATGGTCTGATGATTTCAGGAGAAGAAAATGACAACAAGACCTCATACAAAATTGATTCATGAAGGACATTATGTTGCAGAAATTGATGTGGAATTAATCGAGCAGGATACCGGCTGGTCCCCCTGCCTGTCTCTTGATGACGCATATAAAATTGATGATGTTCGGGAAGCACTTCGTCGCCAAGATCTCAAATCAGCAAGCCGTTTTGCACGCGTGTTTGAACTGACTCCGGTTGCCGTATAAAGCCCGGAAAAAATTCCTGCCATTATTCCCGCTTACGGGCGGCAAAAGCAAAAATAACCGCCGAATCAACGGGGAAATTTCTTACTTTTTTTACGGTTTAAAGCCTATCGGTTTCGTTATGCTTCGGCTACCTGTGTCAGAAATAACTTCAGGAGACAGGTAATGATGATCAGGGGAACGCTGACCGCGATAGGTGCTTTAATGCTTTTTACATCCGAAACAGGACTGGCCGGAGGGATATACAGCCCGAACGAGGGCGAAGGTCGCTATATTCTCACCCCGCCGGCCCAACCCGCCCCGGAAATCAACGGACCAAATGTTTTCGGTGTACGGCCCGGTTCCCCGTTCCTTTTCACCATCCCCGCCTCCGGAAAACGCCCGATGGAGTTTTCGGCCGCGGATTTGCCGGAAGGCCTTTCGGTCGATAAAATCAGCGGTGTAATCAGCGGAAAAATCGCCTCAACCGAAACGAAAAATTATACCGTTAAACTGCGCGCGAAAAATGAACTCGGCGAAGCCGAAAAAGCGCTCAGTATCATCGTCGGCAAAGAAATCTGTTTGACGCCCCCGCTGGGCTGGAACAGCTGGAACTGCTGGGGCAACCAGGTGGATCAGGAAAAGGTGCTCAATTCCGCCCGCGCCATGAAAGAAAAAGGGCTGATCGATTACGGCTGGGTCTACATCAATATTGACGACGCCTGGCAGGGAAAACGCGGCGGCGAATATAACGCCATTCAGGGCGATCCCGAAAAATTCCCCGATATTAAAAACCTCTGCGACGAAGTCCACGATCTCGGCCTTAAAATCGGGATCTATTCCTCCCCCTGGATCACCACCTATGCCGGACGGATCGGCGGCTCGAGCGATAATGAAGACGGCGAGTGGGACTTCAAAAAAAATGCCGACGGGAAATCCGTTAAAAAAGATAACCAGCGTATCGGGAAATACCGGTTTGATGAAAACGACGCGAAACAGTGGGCCGAATGGGGCTTCGATTACCTCAAATATGACTGGAATCCGAACGACCCCGAAAGCACCAAAAGCATGGCCGACGCCCTGAAAAAATCAGGCCGCGATATCGTCTATTCCCTCTCCAACACCGCCCCGCTCGAACATGCGCAGCTTTATGCCGAAATCGCCAACTGCTGGCGGACCGCCGGCGACCTCAAAGACCGCTGGGATCAGGACGGCGCGCATCTGAACATTGTTGAACAGTGGGATCTGCACCGTAAATGGATGGAAGAAGGCCTGCGCGGCGGCCCCGGCCATTTTCCCGATCCCGATATGCTCGTCGTCGGCGATGTGGTCGAAAATAATGTCGGCAGCGAACCGCGCCCCTCGCGGCTCACGCCCAACGAGCAGTATGCCCACATCTCCCTTTGGACGCTATGGGCCGCCCCGATGCTCATCGGCTGCCCCATCGAAACAATGGACGATTTCACCCTCAACCTGCTGACGAACCCCGATGTCCTCGCGATTCATCAGGATGCAAAAGCTGTACCCGGGCATTCCATCGAAGCAAAAGACAATTACGAAATCATTGTCAAAGATCTCGCGGACGGAAGCAAAGCAGTCGGCCTGTTCAATAAAGACACAAGCCGCCGCACCATGAACGTTGACCTGAAAGCGCTCGGTTTTAAAGGCACGGTTCAAATCCGCGATCTCTGGCGCCGGGAAAATATCGGTCAATACAGCGGCGTTTTCACCGCCAAAGTCCCGCCCCACGGCGTCATCCTTATCAGGGCAGGCAAGTAAACTCAAAAACGATCCGCCGCAACCGATGATTCTATTGGAGGGCGAGGCTCTGTCTGAGCCATGGTTGCGACGAAGCGCAACCCTCCATTTCCGGCTCCGGCAAGGCGGCACTCTTGCCCACTATATTTTTGCGTTTACATTACACGCAAGGAACTGCGGTTGAATCGCGGATAACCAGTTGCGGATCGAATTCGAGCTCGCGGGCGGTGGATGAAATATTTTCATCCTCAATGCGCTGAATCAGCAGCTGGACCGCTTTCACCCCCATCTCCCGCGCATCCTGATTCAGGGTGGTCGCCGGAGGGATTAATACCTGCGAGGAACGGTTGTTGCCGAACCCGATAACGGACAGGTCTTCCGGAATCCGCAGCCCTCTTTCGTGCACAACCCTATAGATTGCAGGAAGCATAAAATCGCCTCCGGCCACGATCGCGGTCGGTCGGTTTTCCGAACTCAACAGAACATCGATCATTTCCCGATTTACCGCTTCGTTTTCAAAATCCCATTCCCTGCAAATGACCGGATCAGCCAGTTCGGGGCAGTGCGAAAACATCTCTTCAAATGCATAACGGCGGGCATTCAGCGTCCGGCTGTCAGGAAACAGTCCGGCAATTCGTTTATGCCCGAGCGCCAGCAGATGCTCGATGCCCTGCCGTATCCCGGACGAATTGTCCGTGCCGACAAAATCAAAACAGTGCCCGTCCTCCAGCGGCTCGTCCACACAGACAACGGGAAGTGAATACCGCCGAGCCGCCTTCGCCACCCCGCGCATCACCCCCGTATCCGGGCGTAAAATCAACCCGTCCACCCGCCGTTCCGAAAGCCGCCGCACCAGATCCGCATCCGAATTCCACCGGTTGTGCATAAGCAGAATGGGGAGATAGTTGTTCCGCAGCAATTCGCAATGCGCTCCCAGAAAAATGTTTTCCGTGAAACTTTCCACAAACGGATCGATGATGATGCCGACGGAATAGCTCTTCCCCCCGCGAATCCCTTTCGCCAGATCATTTTTGACATACCCCAGTTCAGCCGCGACAGCTTCCACCTTTTTCACCGTTTCCGGCCGGTGCAGGTGCGCCTTGCCGTTGAATATCCGGCTGACCGTCTGGAACGATACCCCGCACCGTTCTGCCACATCACATATGGTTACATTTTTTCTCATGAATTCAGGACACCTCAAACGCGTTGCGACAAACAGCCCCATCCCCCGAAGCGAAACCCCGCATCAGTAGACACAACAGAAAAAGAGTTTCAGCAAAAAACCCCGCCACAGGAATGACGGGGTTCTTCACTCGCCGAACCCCGCCGAAGCGGGGTTCGTTTGATTCCTAACAACTCAGAACTTAGTCAACATTCACCTTAATAAAGGTTTGCGGAGCGCTGACCGGAACATAGTTGGTTACCACAGTCCATTCGTAATCAAGGACAGATTCAACTGCTGTATGGGCAGCTGCAGACCAAGGTCCATTCACCAAATCACCGGTGGTTTCCATGGTGTAGGTAATGCCCGCTTGCGGATCGCGACGTTTCTGATAAACATACGTGATACTGTCCGTTGCATTGGAGGGATTGGATACCACGGTCATATCCATGACCGGCAGGGTTGCGGTATTCGCAATATTCGGATCGCCGCCATAAGCATACTCGAGCTTATTGATGATTCCGTCACCATCCGGGTCCTCACCTTCGCCGGCGTCTCCGCCAACAAGACCCTGATCTTGGGCCCACCAATCATAAGACGGCAGTGCACCTGAGATCTTCACTTCCATCTCATAAACACTGGCATTTGCACATTTGTTGAAGAACCAGCCCATTGCTGTGATGTTTGTCAGCGATGTGGGGTCTGCCACTGTTGCGCTCGGAGCCATTGCTGTTTCCGGGTCAACCGATAGCTCTCGCCATGTTTCATTGATGACATTTGGAATGAAGATTGGTTTTTCAGTACCACCGTCGATGTAATTCGAGGCATACTTAGTATCCCAGCTGACATACCATTTGTTTCCGTTCCGAATCGCAGCATGGATGTTACCACCAGCACCCCAGGTCCAACTACCATACTTCACGTAAGTGGTCAGCGGTGCGTTATTGTAAGCATCCAACGTACTGGTTTCATATCCCATCTCAGATACCGGAATAAACAACAGGCCGTTTGCGAAATCATTCCATACTCCGCCGGAATTTACTGCGATTTTATTAGATGCAGATTCCAGTTTGTATTGAACAGTTCCATTAAACGGTGTCTGCTGCACAAGACCATATATTGTGGGGCCGGCATAGCCGCCAACACCATTTTCATACAGGATCTGATCCAGTCCGCCATAATAGCGCAAAGTTCCGCCTGAGTTGGTTGTGCAGATAGGAACCAGGTTTTTGCTGGATGTGCCATAGCCGCTGGTAATTCCGAATACCGGTACCAATCCAATCGGAGCCGCATCAAAGTTGGTGCTGGTGGTGCTCGGCGTCACGTCTACATCAAAGTTAGCTGTTAATGTATACGTGTTGGCGATGTCATTCCAACGCGGAGAATCCGTAAAGGTCGTCACGTTCGTATTATCTGCGAGCAGATAGGTAACTCCATCCGGATCTTCCATTTCAATGGTATAACCGTTTGCTTCAAGGATGTCTTCCCAGCTGAATGAAACCGAGCGGTCTCCTTTTATTACGTCAGTGAGCACCGGATCTTTCGCAACCGGCAGATTACCTGTTGAGTGTGAAAGACTCACTTCCTCTACGGTAGCAAAGAGTGTACTGAACTGACCATCAGCTTTTGCTTTGTAAGAATGATCCATTACAAACATACTCGCAGTTGCATCATACATGGTGCTTTTGGAAACCGTATCAAACTCAATCTCAATCGGATTGCCATCGCTTACAGCACCGCTAACCAAGTTGGACATTGATGCCCATGCCTGATAAACACCCTCTTCGCGGGTCTTGCGAATTTTCCACGAAACACGAATTGGATCCGTGATCAAATCCTGCGGCGCGCCCGGGTTGCCTAACCATGACTTGGTTGCAGCTTCGATCGGTTTCGGATTCCATCCGAGGTCGCTGTAATTCATAAGGGCAAGACGGTTGTTGTCTGCATCATTGTCATATGTGCCAGTGAAGGTAACATAGATGTTGTTCTCCGCACGTACACCAAGGTAGAACAAGGCCATCATATTTTTGGTCACGTTTAGTGCTTCAGCTGAACTGCTCGAAATGCCAAAGCTCATTACGCCATTGTTACCCTGATCAGCATCTAGACCCGGCGCTGCGGTTAGAGTCACCACGACATCAAAGTACCCTTCGATCGCATCATCCTGCTCATTGCCCATCAGGCGGTTAACGAAAACACCGTTGCCGACGACATTGCTGAAATCGTTCGAAGTAACAATCGAATCGGCTTTTTTCGTGCCGCCATCGTCAATAACCTCGAATGCATTGTTACTCGAACCGGAAATTGCACCCCAGTCCGCATCATTCGCCAGATCACCCAGAGCGATTGTGGAGAAATCAGTAAAATAAACCGCTTGATTACTGTAGATTGTTTGCGGAGTTGCTGACTGTTCGGTTGACAAAGCAGAATCAACACCGCCAATAACGGACACAACTGAATAATAATATGTTGTACCATTAACTACACTGGTATCTGAGTAGGATTCAGTAGAGACAGTTACCGGAGTCACACCCGTGTAATTGCCCGGTGTTAGAGTGCGGTATACTTTGTATTGCGTGGCGCCCGGCACAACATTCCAAGAGAGGGATACTTCACCATCCAGCCCCAGCGTGGAAACTTGTGAAGGCGGAACAACCGATGCATCCAGCTTTTCCATTGTAACTTTCTGAATAAAGTTGGTGTTGCTTTCTGTAGCACTGTGCATGGTGAAGTAAATGTTTCCACTTGCCCATACATCCGGCCGCACAACACTGACACCGGTCAGTTCTTCATATACAGTGGACGCCAGATTGCTGACAGAAGTCGCAACGATGAATTCGTTGGAAATATGCGATTTCGTAATCGTATAGACAGCACGAAGCAGATCAGATTCCGCATCAATCAAAGCCGGCACATCGTTGGTTCCATTCCAGCCATACGGATTCATCCCCAACACTTCGCCTTTGAGGTCAAAGGCGCCGCCGCCGGTCCACTGCTGCTGGTCTGCCATAAAAGTGACATCGCCCGTCGTACGTCCACTCGGTTCCAACCCGAAGATGAACATGTAGTTATTGATAAGCGAAGCATTGGATGCCGCGGTTGCAATACCGTTGGTCTGAATACCAAAACCGACAAGCGCACTGTGTCTTCTTTCGCTGGTAACCGCAACACGGTAGTCCACCGTCAGTCGGACACTTTCGCCGTATGCAAGGCTGGTTCCGGCACCGGAAAACATAACCCGGTCGCCTGATGGGGCCAGCTTCAGCTCACCGCTAGTAACCTGATTCAACTTGCCGTTGGTCGAAGCAACCCAACCGTTTACACCGTTGATGTCGCCGTCTGAATAGCCGCTGAAATCTTCCGTGAAGACCACAGCCGCCTGAACCGAGACCGCCGACGCAAACAGACACGCCGACAGTTTCAGTATAGTTGATTTTTTCATCATATTTCTCCTTCTCAATGGAGCACAATCGGTTCGTCAACCCGTAGACATGTTTTCACATGCGTCCTCTTTCCGTGAAGAAAACACGACCCTTCTTGTGATCGTAAACAAGATATCACATCGAATTTTTTCCGCAACGCGATTTTTTATATTTTTATTTATAACCGAGTATTATAAGGCATTTTACGTACTCATCGCACATATATCCCAAATAGACCTCCCACGAGCATACCTACCAATTCAGGTATATTTTGAGACCAAATATAGTATAAAATGCGAGAAATATGTTTACTAAAACATTCATTTTCAGCGTGTTGACTGAGTGCCCGCAGTACGCCACCCAAAAGACGTCCTGTTTGTGAACCTTTGAGCGGAACTGCTCCGTCAGCACATTAATTGTTTCACAAAAATTCCGTCTTTTTTGTGCTGATATCCCGGGGGAAGAAACAATCAGATGGCGAGGGTGGATTCGCGAATGAGCATTTCGGGCTTAAACCAGAGGTGCTGCACAGGGGCCGGCGTTACATTTTCACCGATCTGTTCGACGAGCAGCCGGGCGGCCTGATAGCCGATGCCATAGGCATCCTGCTGAATGATGGTTGCGGGCGGATCAAGCAGTTCGGTGAATTCGGTATCCCCGAACCCGATGACGGACAGATCTTCCGGGATATTGACCCCCAGCCGCATGGCGGCCTGATAAACGGTGGGCATCATGAAATTTCCGGAAACGAAAAGCGCGGTCGGCGCATTTTCATCGGCCAGTAAATTGCAGACCATTTCCAGATTGCGCCCGTCGTCATCAAAATCCCAATCGGACAGCAGCCGCAGGGTGATTCCGGTGCCGCAGGAAAGAAGCGCCTCTTCAAAGCCGGCGATGCGTTCTTTCAGTGTCCCGGTATTAATATACAGCCCGGCCATCGAACGGTGTCCCAACGTATAGAGATGCTCGGCGGCGAGCGCGCCGCCGGAGCTATCATCGGTTCCGACGAAGTCGTATTTATACGCCCCTGAAAGCGGATCATCCACACTGACGACCGGCAATCCGCTGACCTGTATTTCACGGACCACCTGATGCATCCGGTAGGTGTTCGGACGGATGATCAACCCTTCCACCCCGTGTTCGGTCAGCTGTTGAACCATCCGCTCGTCGTGATCATCGGGATCGTACATCAGCAGGATCGGAATAAACCGGCTTTGCTTCAGTGCGTCGTTGATGCCGCGGAAAACGTTTTCGGTGAATTTATCCTGAAACGGGTTGAGAATCAGCCCGATCGCATACGAGCGCCTTTCCTGTATTTCGCGTCCGATCACCCCGGTTTCCGGGCTGCTTTCGGCGACGGCGCGTTTCAGCTTTTCGGTGATTTCTGTTTTATGCGGTACACGCCGTCTGAAAATGAACCGGTTTATGACTTCGTATGAAACGCCGGACTGCCGGGCAACATTCAGGATGGAACTTGCTTTGCTCACGGAAAGAAGCATAAAGACACCCCGAATAAATGAAAACTAAAAACACCGACATTAAACTCGGCTTTATTGCAATCGAACCCTTTTCCGGACAGCACCGTATTTTCAGAGAACCGACGAATGGAGACAGAAAAACACCCGCGTCTTCTTAAAATATCGGTTAAATCCTTTCGGGTTCCGTTGACACGCGGGCGGGGGTCGGATAAAAATTCGCGCTCATTTTGAACTGAACTCAAAAAACCGAGGAGATCCCGAATGGCCGCAAAAAAAGAGACCCCGAAAGATTCCGCATCCGCACTCAGCGCAGTGGTTGCACAGATTCAGAAACAGTACGGCGAAGGGGCAATTGTCAAACTGGGCGAAGCATCGGCCAACACCAAAATCGAGTCGATTTCAACCGGTGCTTTAACCGTTGATTTGGCGCTCGGAATCGGCGGATTGCCGCGCGGCCGTATTGTTGAGATTTTCGGCCCCGAATCTTCCGGCA
>QKFE01000280.1 GCA_003252225.1 Kiritimatiellales bacterium
GTACTGAACCGAGTCCGCGAAGCGAAGGAAAAAGGCGAAGAGGTTCCGTGGCACTTCATCGAAGTCATGGCCTGCCGCGGCGGCTGCATCGGCGGCGGCGGACAGCCCCACGGCGCAACCGACAAAATCCGGGCAAAACGCACGGCCGGTATTTATACCGACGACGAAAAATCGGTTCGCCGCTGCTCGCACCACAACCCGATGATCACCAAAATCTACGAGGAGTTCCTCGGAGAGCCTCTCGGGCACAAAGCACACGAGCTGCTCCACACCGACTATCAGGAACGCCGGGTGTACAAAAAGTAAAACCTGCTGTCTGAATATCCAAAAAACCGCTCCTTTCGGGGAGCGGTTTTTTTGTGCCCGCGCCTTGCTTTCTTCATTTCGGCAACTAGACTGCAATAAATCCACAACTACAGAGTTTATTTATTTATGAAATACAGACACATCTTTTTTCTGGCTCTAACGGTAGGTGTATTTACAGCAAAAGAGGGAATGGCGCAGGGAGCGCCGCCGGCGTTGCCGCAACCTGCGCCGGAGGCAGCATCTGCCCCCCCCCGAATTGCCGCACCCCCGACTGTTTCGCGCCCGCCCGCATCTTCAAGTGAACTTATTGATTTTAAGTTTGAGCAGGCCGACCTCGACACCGTGATGACGATGTATGCGGAATGGACGGATAAGATTTACCTCAAAACCGACCAGGTGAGTGCAACCATAACGCTTAAGGCCGAAAAACTGACAAAGGATGAGGCCATCGAAGTGGTCAACGCCATTCTCGGCATGAACAATATCGTGCTGGTTCCGATGGGCGAAAAATACATCAAAGTGCTGCTGGCCAATTCGCCCGATCTCGACGGGCAGGGTCTGAAACTCAGCATGGATCCGGGGCAGGAATATGAAGGGGATGAAAAGCTGGTTACCCAGATTATCCACCTGCAAAATGTCGGTATTTCCGATGTGGAAAACGCCATCCGCCAGCTGATGCACAGCTACGGAAAAATTCTCGCCCTACAGAGCAGCAACAGTTTGTTGCTCACCGATACCGAATCCAACATCATCCGCATCCGGGAACTGGTTGAATTCATCGATCAGGCCACCGCGCAAATTGAACCCAAGTTTTATAAAATCGAACATGCCGATGCCACCGAGATTGCCGGAAAACTCAACGAACTGGTTACACTGGCGCAAAGCGACCAGAAAACATCAGGCATCGGGAATACCGCTGCGCGCACACCGCCGGGCGTCATCCGGGCCCGCACCCCCCAGCCCGCCCAGCCGGCGGCGCCGACACAGGCAAGCATCGCCAAAACCGGCGAAACAAAAACCACCGTTATTCAGGGTACGGTCAAAATTATGGCCGACGAACGCACCAACCTGATTATCGTTTTCTCGCAGCCCTCCAATTTCCCCTTCTTCGACAAAATCATTAATATGCTCGACGTTAAGGTGGAACCGGCCATTCATTTTGAAGTCATCAACCTCGAATATGCCGATGCCGAAGAGCTTTCCGGCACATTGAATGATTTAGTAGGCGCGGCAACCGGCGGAAGCAGCCGCTCTTCCGGTTCATCCTCCTCCCGCAGCAGCAGCTCGCGCAGCAGCACGTCCCGCAGCCGCACATCCACCTCCCGTACATCCGCCGGTTCACCGGCACCGGGCGGCGCTCCGGGCGGCGCACAGTTGACTCCCAATGCGTCACCGACTTCCGCCAACGCCATCGAGAACCTCAACACCCTCTCGGAAAACACAAAAATACTGGCCGATCAGCGCACCAACTCCATCCTGCTGATGGGCGAAAAGGCCGATATTGTCGCCATTAAAAACGTCATCAAAAGCCTCGATATCATGCTGGAGCAGGTCATCATCGAAGCCGCTATTTTTGAAATCGGGGTGCAGGACAGCCTGTCCCACGGAATCAGTTGGCTTTACAATAATGGAAGCAAAGACAAAACCAAGATCGGGGCATGGGACGGACAGTCCGTTTCAACGAATAGCGGCAATGTCGCAAATTTTGTTTCAAGCGCCCTTTCCTATTATCAGGTCATTCCGGATCTCGATTCCACCGCACTGATTAATCTGGCGAAAACCGAAGGCGATGCCCGCGTTATTTCAACCCCCATTATCATGACGACGGATAATACCGAAGCCACACTGAGCATCGGCGAACAGCGCCCGGTGGTGACCTCCACCGATTCCTATGTCACCGGCAGCGGCTCTTCCCGCTCGAACTACGAATACAAAGACATCGGCATCCAGTTAACCGTGACTCCGCGCATCAACCCGCAAAGGGTGGTGGTTATGGAGCTCGAACAGAAAGCCGACCAGATCGGCGAGATTGTTGAAATCGACAACAATAAAGTCCCCACCATTCTGAACCGCGAATTCAGCGCATCGATTGCGGTTCCCGACGGCGGAACCGTTGCGCTGGGCGGCCTGATCAACACGGACTATAAAGACACCATTAACAAGATTCCGATTCTCGGAGATATTCCGCTGATCGGGCGCTATCTGTTCAGCTCTGTAAGCAAAGAGGAAATTCAGCGGGAACTGGTTGTTTTGCTGACGCCTTACGTGATGACAAATAACGACGAAGCGAATAAGCAGACCGAACGGCTCTATATGGGAACCGACCTGCGGCAGGAAGACTGGGGAAGAAGCTGGTCGGAAAGCAAACTGCGGGATATTCCGGATCCGGAACCGCTTTACGACGAAGAATAGTTTCCGTAATGGGGCGAATTCACTTCATCGGAATCGGCGGGGTCGGAATGAACGGCCTCGCCCAACTGGCGGCAAAGTCGGGCTATGAAGCCACCGGTTCCGACCGCGCATACGACCCTGACTCCGAACTGTTCCAATGCCTCGAAAAACAGGGCATCGTTATTTTCGATCAGGATGGAACCGGGATTTCGCACGAAACCGACAAAGTGGTTTTCAGCACGGCGATCGAGGAAGACAACCCCGATCTGATTCAGGCAAAAACGCTCAATATTCCCCTGCTTCACCGATCCGAGTTTTTGAATGAACTGGTCGGTGATTCCGAACTGATTGCGGTGGCCGGAACAGCGGGTAAAACCACGACGACCGGCCTGCTCGGCTGGATTTTTGAGCAGTGCGGAAAAGACCCCTCGGTTTACAACGGCGCCGCGGTGCTCAACTGGAAAACGGAAGCCAATCCGGGAAATATCCGCAAAGGAAATTCCGCCCTTTGGATCATCGAAGCCGACGAATCGGATCGGTCGTTTTTAAAATTCAACCCGACCCATTCGATTATCACCAACATTTCAAAAGACCACTACGAACTCGACGAACTGCACCGTATGTTCGACCAGTTTGAAGCGCAGACTTCCGGCGTTACGGTTCGGGGGGATGGGGTCGGGGAAGGGGGAAAATCCGAACCGCCCCCCT
>QKFE01000308.1 GCA_003252225.1 Kiritimatiellales bacterium
AAAATGACACGGTGTATATTTTGCATGTCATGCGCGCCGAAAGGTTACTCCACTCCTTCCTGTTAGATCGACGGAAGAAAGGAAATTAGACGCTCCAGCCATCGGAAGCCTGCCGAAAAAACACCGCAAAAAAAACAAGCCGTGTTTATTTTCCCGGCGGTTCATTCCGCGCTTCATTGGCTTTGTTTTCCATATCGATTTTCCAAAGCATTTTCTGCGTCTGAAAAACCGTCACGAAAAGAGCGAAAGCCGCGCCCGCCAAAACGATCGGTAAAATGCGCGCGATTTCAAACTTATCGGCGAACGCAACGATCAGCGCATTGGCGATAATAAAAATCAGCCGTATTTCGGTCGGGCCGATTCCCATGTAGGAAATACGGAACGCGCCGGTTGCCGCAAAAGAGAGGAATGAATTCACCATGAATGCGCCGAACAGCGCGAGGATGTAAAACAGCAGGTATTTGTTGTGGTCTTCCACCATCAGGCCGTAGCCGATCAGAATGGAGCAGAGGAAAAGGTAGTCGAGAAAGTGATCCATATAATAGCCCCACTTAATCAGGCCGGTATTCCGGCGGCGGCCGATTTCACCATCAAGCAGGTCGGTAATGTACTGCCCGAAAATGGCGAATGAAACCACCCAGAGAAAATGGATGTTGTAACGCGCGAGAAAACTGAACCCGATAATCAGTGCGCACCAAAGCAGCGAGGTCAGCGTCAAGTGATACGTCTCCACCCCTTTCGGCACCATCGGCACCAGCCGGTTTTTCAGCCTGTTTTCCGCATCGGCCAGCAGCCATTTGCCCTCTTTTTTATCCCCGTGAAACGCCATAGCTTCTCCCTGATTAAGCCTCGATTAAAGTTTCGTGTTCTATCACAGTTGCGTGCAACCCGAAAAGCAGGAAGCGGATTCGGAATTAACAGCGGGGTTTTAATATGAAACACAATGCGGCGTCCAATATCGGGATTTGCATTCTCATCCTTTTAACCGGATGCGGAAAACAGAGCCGCGAACCCGCAACAGAACCGCCCGCAAACAGCGGTATTTCAAAAACCGAAAAGGTCATATCGCTGTTTAAGCGCGAACCGGAAGAACCGGGAAAAGCATCGCTGGTAACCAACGGTATGTCGAAGACGCAGGTCACCGAACTGCTCGGCGATCCCCGCGGGCAGATTTCCTCGGGTGTGCGAACAACACTGATGTATGACGGCGTTCAGCTTGTTTTTGAAAACGGCCGATTGACCGATGTTCCCGCAAATCTGGATCAGCTGATCAAAACCGGAAAAAATGACCGAGAAAAAAGGGAGCAGCTGCTGAGTGAACGGAAAAAGAATTCCGGGCCATTGCCTGTTTACGAACCGCCGCCCGCAATCGCAGCAGCGCCGGCAGCAGCACCTGCGGGCTATGTGATGCGAGATGAAAACGGGCAGGCAGTCGATCACAGCCGGCTGATTCGCAGAGGTAAAGTTACAGTCATTGATTTTTATGCCGACTGGTGCGGCCCGTGCCGCGCGCTGGCCCCGCAGCTGGATGCCCTGCTGAACAAACACCGCGATGTCGCCTTTGAAAAAGTTAATATCGACAATTGGGGTTCATCCGTTTCCAAACAGTATTCCGTCACCTCGGTTCCCAGCGTCCGCGTATTCGACCGCAACGGCAACATGGTCGGGCCGCCCACCTCCAGCATCTCAAAAATCGAGGCGATGATTAAGCAGGCTGAAAAGCGATAATCGCGTCCTGCACCCCGCATTCCGCCCCGTTTGTTTTGCGCAATTTTATCAAAGGAAGTGTTTACATCGCGCAGCGAAGTGGATACTTGTACCCGCAACGCAAAGGAAATAAGGCGTAAAATAAAAACCAGGAGACAAAAAATGGCTGCGAAAAAAACAGCGAAAAAAGCACCGGCAAAAAAAGCTCCGGCTAAAACAGAAGCTGTAGCGGAAAAAGCACCGGCGAAAAAAGCTCCGGCTAAAAAAGCACCGGCTAAAAAAGCACCGGCTAAAAAAGCCGCCGCGAAAACAGCACCCAAAGCAAAGTACACGCCGGAACAGATCTATTCCATGATCGAACAGGCTGCATACTTTGCCGCGCTGAACGACGGCTTCCAGAAAGGTCCCGGCGAATACTGGGCGCAAGCCGAAGCAGAAATCAATACAGTGGCAAAAGGTTAATCAATAGCCGCCCGCACTGAAAAGGCAGTTCTCCGGAACTGCCTTTTTTGCTTTTGAAACCGGGGGCAGCAGAGACCAAATTTATGGCTGCAAAAAATACCGACCACTTTGCACAGCTCTGCAACTATGCCGGCAAAGCCGTTGCTGATTTTAATATGATTGAAAACGGCGACCGCCTGCTTGTCGGCATCAGCGGCGGTGTTGATTCGATGATGCTGATGCATATTCTGACCCGGCTCCAAAAACGCGCGCCGATTCAGTTCGACCTGTTCGCCGTAACCATCGACGAAGGTTTTGAAGGTTTAAACCACGCCCCTCTGCTCGCCTATGCAAACGAACACGGATGGAACCTCAAAATCATCAAAACACCCATCGCCGAATTGATCATCAAAAAGGAAACTGAAAACAAACCCTGCGGACTCTGTTCCCGTTTACGGCGGGGATTCATTCACGGATATGCCGACGAAATCGGCGCGAATAAACTGGTGCTCGGCCACCATCGCGACGATCTGTGCGTCAGCCTTTTAATGGGACTGTTCCGCGGCACCGGCCTCAAAACCATGTCGCCGAATACCCCGGCGGATCACAGCACCAAACGGGTTATCCGCCCCCTTTGCTACGCGCCGAAAAACCTCATCGAAACCTGTGCGCAAAAATATAATTTTCCCGATACCGGCCAGTGCGACTATTCCGAACAGCTGAAAGAAAAAGGCGACCGCGCCCGGATTGAACGGCTTTTAAAACAACTCGAAGCCGACTTCCCCAACCTTACCAAAAACATGCTCCACTCCATGTCCGACGTCCGCCCCGATTACCTTTTGGATAAACGGCATCTCAACGATTTATAAAACGTCTTAGCGACAACATATTCCCACCCCGACCGAATACGACTCAACTCCCGCTTGCTCCGCAGCTCAATCTCGCCCGCAACGGAATCCAGAATCAAATTACGGATATTCGCCTGTTCCGCCTTTTCGGCATCATAGAGCCGAACTAACAGGGTCAGAATATACTTCACGTGACGATATCCTTGTGAATCAGTTCCAGCTCAAAATCAACGTCCTCCGGAATCGATACCTTCCCCCTTTGGTTAACCCGTCTTTCGCTATTCGCGGCTGAAAACCCCTTTTTTGGGTTCAATAATTCCATTTCTCCCTTTGTTTTCAGGGGTGCGCTTCCCAAAATAGGCTGTGGGGCAGACCGTGCTGGTTGACGACTTCTTTTTCTATGGAAA
>QKFE01000193.1 GCA_003252225.1 Kiritimatiellales bacterium
TGTGTCTTAGAAATCCCCTTTTTCGCGAATTGAAACCAATCGCGAAATATATGCGGATTATCCGTCCGGTCAATAAGGTTATCGATAAAACTGAGCAGAGTGCAAATCAGGGCAGGTTGGAAATGAAACGGCCCGGTTTTTCTGTGGCTGCCATGCCGCCAGCTCTGAGGTGAGCATTTCCTGTACGGTTGATTTTGTATCAGTCCCAGCCGTTATCGCCGGGGGAAATGTCGGTGAATTTTATATTGGTGCGGGGGGAGGCCATCATATCGGCGACGGTGTCGCGCCAAACGGCGTAGTGTTCGGTTTCCTTGTGTTTGGCGGCATCTTCGGGGGTACGGTAGACTTCGACCAGAACGAAACGGGCGGGATCGTCGAGCTGTTCGATAAAGTCGAAACGGGCGATACCGGGTTCTTTCCGTGAGTTTTCAGCGTTGGCCAGTGTGGCTTTTTTAAATTCACCGATATATTCGGATTTGACGTGGACAAATACGTGAACAATGAACATTTTTCCTCCTTCTGTTTCCGGTCTGTTTAACGGATTGGGTTGTAGTTGAAAATGGGAACGCTTACGATAGGTTTTCGTAAAAGGATTTTCAAAGAAAGGATCTGAAATGTCTGAGTTTAAGAATGTGACGGCGGTGCGCGAGGCGAATGTGTATTTCGGGGGCAAAGTGGTGAGCCGTACGGTGCTGTTTGAGGACGGGTCGAAAAAGACGCTCGGTTACATGCAGGCGGGGGAATATTCGTTTGATACCGGCGCGGCGGAAATTATGGAAATGCTCGGCGGCGAAATGGATGTGCTGCTGCCGGGTTCGACGCATTGGCGTACTTTCAAAGCCGGCGAATCATTCGAGGTTCCGGCGAATTCAAAATTTGATCTGGTGGTGAAAGCGGGCGCGGATTACTGCTGTTCCTATCTGAAGTAAGGGCCTGAAATGAATCGGGAAGGCGGACCGCGCGGTTCGCCTTTTGTGTATTCGGGGGTTTTCATCTCGGGGGCTCCCGACTATATTCACCCGCCTGTTTTCAATATGTTGCAAATTTGCAGGGAAAAATACCGCCCGGTTTTTAGGAGAGAAAAATGATTACTGCCATCAGCCCGATTGACGGGCGCTATGCCGCGAAAATTTCGGTTTTAACCGAGTGTTTTTCTGAATATGCGCTGGTTCGGAACCGTATCCGGGTGGAAGTGCTCTGGCTGATTGCGCTCTGCCATGAGGCCGGTATTCCGGAATGCCGCGAACTGACGGATGAGGAACTGGTTCAGCTGATGGCGATCATCGACGAATTTACCCCCGAAGAGGCCGAAAAGGTCAAAACGATCGAGCGAACCACCAACCACGACGTGAAAGCGGTTGAATATTATCTGAAGGAGAAAATCGCCGGAACCTCCCTCGAAGAACTCTCTGAATTTCTGCACTTTGCCTGTACCTCCGAAGACATCAACAATCTGTCGCACGCGCTGATGCTCAAAGACGGGCTCGCCGCGCTGCTGCCGCAGCAGCAGGAAATAATCGACAAGCTCAAAGCGTTTGCACTCGAATGGAAAGCGGTTCCGATGCTGGCCCGCACACACGGACAGACCGCTTCGCCGACCACCATCGGAAAAGAGCTGGCGGTTTTTGCCGACCGTCTTTCCGCGCAGAAAAAGAAGATCGAAGCCGTGCAGATTCTCGGCAAGCTCAACGGCGCGGTCGGCAATTATAACGCCCACCTTTCCGCCTATCCCAACGTCGATTGGCCTGCGTTGGCGAAGGGGGTAATTGAAGAGCAGTTGGGGCTGGTTCAGAATAATTTCACCACCCAGATCGAGCCGCACGATTATATGGCCGAACTGTTCGATGCGATCAGCCGCTTCAATACTGTTCTGACCGATCTCGACCGCGATATCTGGACCTATATTTCAATGGCCTATTTCGGGCAGAAAACGATTAAGGGTGAAGTCGGTTCATCCACCATGCCGCATAAAGTGAACCCGATTGATTTTGAAAACTCGGAGGGCAATCTCGGGCTGGCAAACGCAATTTTCGGCCACCTTTCCGCAAAGCTTCCGATTTCCCGTTTACAGCGCGATCTGACCGATTCGACGGTGTTGCGCAATATGGGCGTCGGTTTCGGTTACAGCATGATCGCCTACGGTTCCACCTTAAAAGGATTCAGCAAGCTGAAACTGAATGAGCAGAACCTTGCCGGCGATCTGGACAACGCGTGGGAAGTTTTGGCCGAGCCGATTCAAACCGTGATGCGCAAAGCCGGGATCGAAAAGCCCTACGAAAAACTCAAAGACCTCACGCGCGGGCAGGCGATCAATAAGCGGACGATTCAGGCCTTTATTAAAAAGCTCGACCTTTCACCTGAAGACCAGAAGCGCCTGCTCGAAATGACCCCTTCGTCCTATACCGGAATCGCGGAAAAAATCGCGGAACAGCTGGACTGATCGAGCGGTAGGGCGCTTTCGATGAAAGCGCCGGAAGTGTGGAATGCGGCGGTTTCATCGAAACCGCCCTACCTGTGCAAAGCAACCAAAACCGCCCTGCCTGCGTCAAAAAACGACCGCTATTCGAGTACGCGGATTTCAATATTCCGGAACTGGACGGGGTGGCTTTCGGCCTGCAGTGAAATCCAGCCGTGTGTAACCGGCGATCCGTCGTCAAATTTCGGGTTGGAATATTCGATCACGGTCTCGCCGTTAATAATGTGTTTGATTTTGCCGTCTTTAACGATGGCTTCGGCGGTGACCCATTCGCCTATCGGCAACGCGATGCCTGCGCTTTGAATGACGTGTTTGGTGATGGTTTCGCCGTTGACGTCAACGAATGTGCCGGGGGTGCAGATGGAGCCGGTTACGCGGTCGCCGGATTTATTTTGAGCCAGAAACTGAAATTCGATCGAATTCGGGAATTTCTGGTCAACCGCCATCGTGCGCGGATCCTGCCCGGAAAGCATTGCCCCGCTATTGGCGAAGGCCCACGCCGGGCCGCCTTCAATTTGTTCGCCGATAAAGCGGTATTGGCAGCGGAAGTGATAGTTGGTGAAGAGGCGGTCGATAAAAATGTGTCCGAACTGGTCGGTAAATTTGCCCTCAAAATCGGCATACGAAACCGTCAGCAAACCCTCTTCGACCCGGAAAATATTAAACGGATTTTCGCCCGCTTTTGAGTCCTTGATTTTCACCACCCAGCCGTCGAGGTTTTTTCCGTTAAAACAGGAGATCCAGTTTTCTTCGGCGGTTGCGGAAAAGAGCAGGCCGGTGAGCACGAATAGTATTGCGCGATATTTCATAAAACATTCCTTTGGTTTGTCGTTTCGTTTTAAATTCTGATCGGGTTTTTCATGAGAGGAATTTGGAGGGCGAGGCTCTGTCCGAGCCGCAGTCTGCGGCTCGG
>QKFE01000052.1 GCA_003252225.1 Kiritimatiellales bacterium
TGCCCGTTCCAAAAACATCGATGTCATGAATACCCCCGGCGCCAACGCCAATGCGGTGGCCGAAGAGGTGATTGCGATGATGCTGGCCGATGCCCGCCACGTGATTCCGGCGGATGCCTCCACCCGCGCGGGCGGTTGGGAAAAGAAGGCTTTTATGGGCAAAGAGGTGACCGGCAAAACGGTCGGTATTGTCGGATTCGGCGCGATCGGCCAATTAGTGGCAAAACGTCTGGCCGGTTTTGAAGTTAAAATCCTGGCTTACGACCCCTTTCTTTCCGACGAGCGCGCGCGCGATCTCGGGGCGGAATCGGTCGAATTGCCGGTTATTTTTGAAAAGTGCGATTATGTCTCTCTGCACATGCCTGAAAATGAAGAAACGCGCGGGCTGATTAATAAATCGCTTTTCGCCCGCATGAAAAACGGGGCCACCTTAATCAACTGCGCCCGCGCCGGAATTATTAATGAAAACGACCTGCGCGCGCTGAAAGCTGACAAAGGCCTGCGTTTTCTGAACGATGTTTACCCGAAAGATGAAGCCGGCGAAAAATCAGTCGCCGATATTGCCGATATTATGCTGCCGCACCTCGGCGCGAGCACCCACGAAGCCAACTACAATGCGGCGAAGCGCTCCGCCACCCAGCTGATCGGATTTGACGATAAAGGCATCGCTTCCTACATCGTAAACCGCGATGTGCCGGAAGGGCTGGACAAAGCCTATTCCGAACTCGCCTACGCGCTTTCCCATGCCTGCCGCGCAATTGCCGGCGGAAACAAGCAGATGAAGCTGATCGAAACCAGTTTCTACGGAGAGCTCGCCAAATTCGGAGACTGGCTGCTCGTGCAGATTGTCGCTGCGCTCTCCGACGGGTTTGACCGGACACAGGGCTTTGACGCGGCGGTGGAATATCTCAAGGAAATGGGGGTCGAATATTTCAACCGCCAAACCGATACCTCCAAAGGGTACGGCAATTCAATCACGGTTGATGTCACGACCTCTCTCGATGCGGCTCATTTTCAGCGGATCAGCGTTCGCGGAACGGTGGCTGAAGGAAATATGATGATTTCGCGCATCAACGATTTCGATAAGCTCTATTTTGAACCGACCGGAAGCGTCGCGCTCTTTATTTATAAAGACCGTCCGGGCGTAATCGGCCGGATCGGTAATGCGATGGCTGCGGCAGGGATCAATATTGACGACATGCGCAATCCGCACGATCCGTCCGGTGAACATTCTCTGGCACTGATGAAAATCAGCCAGTCGATCGACTGCGAACTGGTCGCTAAAATCGGGGCTGAAATCGAAGCGCTGCATGCCTCCTGCGTGAACTTCTAAACGCACCGGAACCGGGCAGAGGGCTCCAATGGCTGAAACACCGAAAAGGGCAGGGCTGTTGGAGCTTTTTTATGTCTTCGCCAAAATCAGCGCACTGACCATCGGCGGCGGCTACGTCATGTTTCCGCTGATGATCCGCGAAGTTGCCGAAACCAGAAAATGGCTGACGGAAGAGGAGTTGGTCGACTATTTCGCACTCGGTCAGTCCGTCCCCGGAATTATCGCCATGAATACGGCGACACTGGTCGGTTACCGGAAGCGCGGTATTCCGGGCGCTGTTTTCGCCGCCGCCGGAATGGCCGCCCCGTCGCTGGTTGTAATCCTTTTAATCGCCGCATTTTTAACGCCCTGTTTTGACCATCCGGCGGTTAAAAAAGCCTTTGCCGGAATTCGCGCCGCCGTTGTGGCGATGCTTTTAATGGCGGTTTGGCAGGTTGGAAAAAAATCAATCAACACTGTTTCAAAGGGTGTGATCGCGGCGGTTTCCTGTATCGCCATTGTCGGCTTCCAGCTGAATCCGGTTCTGATGATTTGTGCCGGCGCACTGCTCGGCTTCCTGCTGTTTAAAAAGGAGGCCGAAAATGGGTAGTGTCCTTCAGCTGTTCATCGCCTTTTTCACGATCGGCTGTTTTTCATTCGGCGGCGGCTATGCGGTTTTATCGTTTTTGCAGCAGGAGGTTGAACGCCGCGGCTGGATGACCACTGAGCGGTTCGCCGATTTAATCGCTATTTCCCAAAGCACACCCGGCCCGATTGCCATTAATCTGGCGACATTTATCGGTTACGAAAATGCCGGGATTCCCGGCGCGTTGGCCGCCACCATTGCGGTCTCACTTCCCGGTATGATTTTGATGACGCTTTTCGCGCTGTTCTTTTTCCATTTTTACGAACGCCCCGCCGTGCAGGCGGCATTTAAGGGGTTACGTCCGGCGGTGGTCGGGCTGGTTGCCGCCGCCTCGTGGCAGATCGGGCGCGTTTCGCTCGTCCAGTGGAGTGCCGTCGGAATCACCGCAGTTTGTCTTCTTTTGCTGGCGAAATGGAAAATAAGCCCGGTTTATCTCGTCATCGGTTCGGCGATTGCCGGCATTCTCTTTTTCTGATTTGGGCAAAAAAAACCGGCGCATGGAAAAGAGGGAGGGAAACCATGCGCCGTAAACCCGTTCCGTTAGGAACTATTTGTCCACATAACGCCGCCTGTGTATAGGAGTGGACAGAAGTTTTAACTTTTTTTCCGGCAGCACTGTTTTTTTTGGGTGGACTGCCGTTTTTATTCGGAAATCCGGCGATTTCGGATCAGTAAAAAAATCTGCTTTTTAAGGGTGGAAAAAGAATTTGATGTAGAAATAGGCGATCGATTCGCTGATCACCGTCCGTACGCCGTTGCTGCAACGGTACCATTCGTCGGGATCGTAATCGGCAGCGGGCAGGCTGGTGATGCCGATATCAAACTCTTTGCCCATTGCCTTCTGGAAAAGCAGCCGACTTCGCCGCCCGTGCGGGCCGGTTGAAATCAAGTGAAATTTTTTCTCGCTGATCTGCCGAGTTTCGATGGCTTTGAGCAGTGCCTGTGCGGACAGATAGGTTCGGTCTTTCATGGCCAGCTCGCCGACTGCCACTAAAAGATCGGTTTCCGGAATGCCGAGTTTTTTCAGGCGGGCGGCGGTCATTTCGGCGTAGGATTTGAATTCAAAGAGGTAGCTTCCGGTTTCAAACGGGGTTCCGGTGCAGGCGATTTTTGAATAGTTCCCGTTTTTGTAAATGGCGACTGCCTCTTCGAGGGATTGATCGGGAATCCATCCCTCAACAATCATAATGCCCTCGTGCGGCAGTTTTTGCGGCGCGAGGAAGGGGTAGATTCCGGCAAGCAGCCCGAAAATTAATGCCGAAAGCAGGATTGCAGTCAGGAGCCATCCCTGCCACGTTGGGCGCCGTCCTGTATATTCTCTGGAGAGTGCAATTTTCATGGTTCACTCATAGCACGGAATTCCGGGGCAGAAAAACAACAAAACTTCTT